>NZ_JAAALM010000332.1 GCF_009906395.1 Kineococcus indalonis | reverse complement strand
CGTCGGGGGCGGCGGGGCGGTGGGGCAGGACGCCGGTGACGGGCACCGGGCCGGTCGGCAGGCTCACTCGCGCCCCAGGTCGCGGTGCAGGACGCGCACGCCCACCCCGGCGCGGCGCAGGCGGGCGCCGAGCTCCTCGGCGATGGCGACGGAGCGGTGCTTGCCGCCGGTGCAGCCGAACGCGACGGTGGCGTAGCGCTTGTTCTCGCGCCGGTAGCCGGCCAGGACGGGTTCGAGGGCCCCGGCGTAGCGGTCCAGGAAGGGCAGGGCGCCCTCGGCGGCGAGGACGTACTCGGAGACGGGGGCGTCCTGCCCGGTCAGGGGCCGCAGGTCCGGCTCCCAGTGCGGGTTGGGCAGGAAGCGCACGTCGGCGATGTGCTCGGCGTCGGCGGGGGTGCCGTACTTGAAGCCGAAGCTCATGACGGTCACGCGCAGGTCCTCGGTGCCCTCGGCCTCGAACAGGGAGGCCACGAGGGCGCCGAGCTGGTGGACGTTGAAGGAGGAGGAGTCCACGACGACGTCGGCGCGCGAGCGCAGGTCACCGGTGAGGGCCCGCTCGCGCGCGATGCCGTCGACGATGCGGTCGTCGCCCTGCAGGGGGTGGGGCCGGCGCACGGACTCGAAGCGGCGCACCAGGACCTCGTCGGTGGCGTCGAGGAAGAGCACGCGCGGGGAGACGTGGCGGGTGTCCAGGGCGGCGAGGGTGCCGGTGAGCTCGGCGAAGAAGCTGCGCCCGCGCACGTCGACGACCACGGCGATGCGCGGCACGGACAGCCCGGCGCGGGCGGCGAGCTCGGCGAGCGGCTCGAGCATCTGCGGGGGCAGGTTGTCCACGACGTACCAGCCGAGGTCCTCCAGGGCCTTGGCGGTGGTGGAGCGCCCGGCGCCGGACATGCCGGTGATGACGAGCAGCTCGGTCCTGCGGGGACGGGCGGCGGCCTCGCCGGCGGGGGCGTCGGGACGGTCGTCGGCCGGGGGTTCCACGGGTGTCATCCTGTCACCCCGGGCGTGTCGCGCGCGACGAGGCCTGCACGCTCCGCTGTCGCTGCGTGACGTGACGTGGCGCAGCGTGGGCGGGCGGGCGCACCGGCTGCACCGGCTGCACCGGGCCCGCCCGCCCGGGCTCACCGGCCGCGGGCGCCGCCGGCGTCCGGCCGGCGCATCCGCAGGCGGCGCTCGGCGCCCAGGGTGAAGTAGTCGGCCGGGCCGCCGCCGCGCAGCAGCGGGTCGGCGGCGAGGGTGTCGAAGACGCCGTCGACGAGCAGGCGCTCGTCGATGTGCACCACGACCACCTCCCCGAGCACCAGCCAGGCGTCGACCTCGCGCCGGGCGGCGTCGGTCAGCCGCAGCACCCGGGTGACGCGGCACTCGAACGCGACGGGGCTGCGCGCCACGCGCGGGGCGGCGACGAGGGTGGAGGGTGCCGCCTCCAGCCCGGCGAGCTCGAACTCGTCCACCTGCGGGCCCACCGGCGCGGAGGTCTCGTTCATCGGCGCGGCGAGCGCGACGGAGGCGAGGTTCCAGACGAACTCCCCCGTCGCCTCGGCGTTGGCGGCGCTGTCCTTGTACCCGGTGCTGGAGAAGCCCACGATCGGCGGGGCGTAGTTGAAGAGGTTGAAGAAGCTGTAGGGCGCGAGGTTCCTGGTCCCGTCGGCGGCCAGGGTGGACACCCAGCCGATGGGTCGCGGCGCCACGATGGAGTTCAGCGGGTCGTGCGCCAGGCGGTGGCCCTCGCGGGGTTCGTAGGAGTGCACGCGCGGCGACGCTACCGGTCAGTCGAGGAGCTCCCCGGTGGTGGTGTTCACCGCCGGCTCGGGCGCCGGGGCGCCGGCCAGCGCCTCCACGACGGCGGCGGCGGTGCGCGGGCCGAAGCCGGGCACCGCGGCGACCTCCTCCACGGTGGCCGCGCGCAGCTTCTTGACGGAGCCGAAGTGCTTCAGCAGCGCCGCCCGGCGCGCCTGCCCCAGCCCCGGCACGCCGTCCAGGGCGCTGGTGGTCATGGAGCGGCTGCGCTTGGAGCGGTGGTAGGCGATGGCGAAGCGGTGGGCCTCGTCGCGCACGCGCTGCAGCAGGAACAGCCCCTGGCTGGTGCGCGGCAGCACCAGGGGGTGCTCCTCGCCCGGCAGCCACACCTCCTCCAGCCGCTTGGCCAGCCCGCACAGGGCGACGTCGACGACGCCGGCGTCGGCCAGCGCCCGCGCGGCGGCGTCCACCTGCGGGCGCCCGCCGTCGACGACGACGAGGTTGGGGGTGTAGGCGAAGCGGCGGGGCCGGCCGGTGTCGGGGTCGAGGCCGGCGGGCGCGCCCGGGTCGAAGCCGCCGTCGACCTCCACCGCGCGCCCGACCTCCACCGCGGGCCCGCTCTGCAGCGCGGGCCCGTCGGCGCCCGGGCCGTCCTCGAGGGCGGCCTCGGCCCGCCCGGCGACGAGGGCGGCACCGTCGTCGCCCTCGGCGCGCGCGCGCCTGAAGCGGCGGGTGAGGACCTCGCGCATGGCGCGGGTGTCGTCCACGCCGCCCTCGTCGCCGCGCACGCTGAAGCGGCGGTAGTCGCCCTTGCGCGGCAGGCCGTCCTCGAAGACGACCATCGAGGCGACGACGTTGGTCTCCTGGGTGTGCGAGACGTCGAAGCACTCGATGCGCAGCGGCGCCTCCTCCAGGCCGAGCGCCTCCTGCAGCTCCTGCAGCGCCTGGCTGCGGGTGGTCAGGTCGCCCGCGCGGCGCGTCTTGTGCAGGGCCAGGGCCTGGGAGGCGTTGCGCTGCACCGTCTCCAGCAGGGCGCGCTTGTCGCCGCGCTGGGGCACGCGCAGGTCCACGCGCGAGCCGCGCAGCTCGCTGAGCCAGTCCTCCACGTCGGACTCCACGGTGGCCGGCAGGTGCGGCACGAGGACCTCGCGGGGCACGGACTCGCCGGACTCGCCGCCGTAGACCTGCAGCAGCAGCTGCTCCACGAGCTCGGCGGGGCCGACGTCCTCGACCTTCTCCACGACCCAGCCGCGCTGGCCGCGCACCCGGCCCCCGCGCACGTGGAACACCTGCACGGCGGCTTCCAGCTCGTCGTCGGCGAACGCGAACACGTCCGCGTCGGTGGCGTCGGGCAGGACGACGGCGGACTTCTCCAGCGCCTTCTGCAGGGCGCCGAGGTCGTCGCGCAGGCGGGCGGCCCGCTCGAAGTCCAGCTCGGCGGCGGCGGCGCGCATCTCCTGCTCGGTGCGGCGCACGAAGCGGGCGGTGTTGCCGGCGACGAAGTCGCACAGGTCCCCGGCCAGGGCGCGGTGCTCCTCGGTGGAGATGCGGCCCACGCACGGCGCGGAGCACTTGTCGATGTAGCCGAGCAGGCACGGGCGGCCCGTCTGCGCCGCGCGCCGGTACACGCCGCTGGAGCAGGTGCGCACGGGGAACACCCGCAGCAGCAGGTCGACGGTCTCGCGGATGGCCCAGGCGTGCGTGTAGGGGCCGAAGTAGCGGGTGCCCCTGCGCTTGGCGCCGCGCAGGACCTGCACGCGCGGCACCTCCTCGCCCATGGTGACGGCCAGGTAGGGGTAGGACTTGTCGTCGCGGTACTTGACGTTGAAGCGCGGGTCGAACTCCTTGATCCAGGAGTACTCCAGCTGCAGGGCCTCGACCTCGGTGGACACCACCGTCCACTCCACGCTGGCCGCGGTGGTGACCATGGCCATGGTGCGCGGGTGCAGCGCGGAGAGGTCCTGGAAGTAGTTCGCCAGGCGCTGGCGCAGGCTCTTGGCCTTGCCGACGTAGATCACCCGCCCCTGCGGGTCGCGGAAGCGGTAGACGCCGGGCTCGTCGGGGACCTCCCCCGGCTTGGGGCGGTAGGTGGCGGGGTCGGGCACGCCTAGAGGCTAAGCCGACGCACCGACGCGCCCGGCGGTGGCTCCGGGCGCCGCTCAGCGCACGGGCACGGGCACCCGGGCGGCGGCGGCGCGGCCGGCGGCCAGCCCGTCGCCGGCGCCGGGCACGGGACCGTCCGCGGCGCGCACCAGGCCCTCGGGCAGGGCGGCGTCGGCCTCGCCGCCGGGCACCGGCACGCTGGCGGGCAGGTGCAGCACGACGTCGTCGAGGACGCGCACCGGGCCCGGCACGCCGAGGGCGGGCAGCTCCGCCTCGACCAGGCGGCGCAGGCCCGCGTCGTCCAGGGCGGACAGCTCGTCGTGGCCGGTGCTGCGCAGCTCGGCGCGCAGGACGGCGCCGGACCGGCGGGCCAGGGTGCGCGGGCGCCAGGCGCGCGCGGAGGTCAGGCGGACGGTGCGCAGCCCGCCGGCGGCGGTGGGGTCGACGGTGACGTCGTGGGCGGCGGGGCCGACCACGGCGCCGTCGGCCGCCTCCACGAGCAGGTGCACGAGGTGGGTGTCCAGGCTGCGCGAGAGCGCGACGGCGCCCGGCGGCAGCAGGCGGCGGTGCCCGGGCAGGGCGTCGACCACGGCGCGGCAGGCGACGCGGTGCTCGCCGTGGGCGTCGCGCACGCGCACGGCGGTCACGCGGCCCCCCTGGACCTCCAGCCCGGCGGCGGTGGCCCCGAGCAGGACGGTGGCCCCGCGGGTGCGCAGGCGCCGGACGAGCTCGGCCCACAGGGCGCCGGGGCCGGCGGCGGGGCTGAGGACGTCGTGCTCCACGGG
>NZ_JAAALM010000331.1 GCF_009906395.1 Kineococcus indalonis | reverse complement strand
GGCGTGGCCCAGTACGCCGTCCTGATCCACGCCGACGACTCCGCCCACGCCCCGCGGGCCACGCCGGCCGACACCGCCTCGTGCGACGAGCACGCCGACGAGCTGGCCGCAGCGGGCGCGGTGCTCGCGGCGTACGCGCTGGCGCCGCGGCGCACGGCCACCTCGCTGCGCGCGGGCGGGCGCAGCGAGGGCCCGTTCACCGGCTCCGGGCAGGTCCTCGTCGGCTTCTACGTCCTGGAGGCGCCGGACCCGGAGGCGGCCCTGGCCGTCGCCGGCACCAACCCCGTCCTGCGGCAGGGGGGCGGGGTGGAGGTCCGCCCCGTGCACAGCGGTGGTCCCGTGCGCGCGGCGCACGGGCGCGGGGGTCAGTAGCGGAAGCGCCCGACGGTGGCCCGCAGGTCGCCGGCCGTGCGGGAGAGCTCCTCGGTCGCGGAGCTGGTCCGCACCAGCGCCTCGGTCGTGGAACCGGCGGTGCTCACCCCCGCGGTGCTCACCCCCGCGGTGCCCACCCCGGCGGTGTTCGCGGCGATCTCCTGCGAGCCCTGCGCGGCGTCCGCCACCGAGCGCGACATCTGCTGCGTCGCGGCGGTCCGCTCCTCCACGGCGGAGGCGGTCGTGGTCTGGTGGTCGCTGGTCCGGCCGATGATCCGGCCGGTGCCCTCGATGGCGCTGACGGCACCGCCGGCCACGGTGGCGGCGTCGAGGGTGGCGGCGTCGAGGGTGGCGGCGTCGAGGGTGGCGCCGGTTCGGCCGACCTCGTCGCGCTGTCGGCGAGCTCGAAGCGGGTGGCAACGTCCTGCTGGACCTGCGCGAGGGTCTGGACCTCCTGCGCCGTGGGGCTCGTGGTGGCGCGGGTCGACGGCTCCTGCTCGCACCGCCGCCCGCGCCGCCGTGCGCGAACCGCCGCTGCGCGGACCCGCGGGGCGGGTCCGCGCAGCGGCGGTGGGGTCGGTGGCTGGTTCAGTGGGCGATGACCGGTGCGGCGTCCGGGTCCACCTGGGGCACGCCGGGCCTGAGCAGCAGCCCGGCGACGACGGCCCCGACCGCGAAGATGGCCGCCGACCACCAGAACGCCGTGTGGTAGCTGGCCAGCGTCGCCTGCACCACGTCGGCCGGGGTCGGCGCGCCGCCCAGCCCGGCCAGGTGGTCCGCCGCCGCGCTGCCGGCCAGCGCCGAGAGCAGGGCGGTGCCGATGGAGCCGCCGATCTGCTGGGCGGTGTTGGCCATGGCCGAGGCGACGCCGGCGTCGGAGGCCTGCACGCCGAGCGTGGCGGTGGCCATCGCCGAGGCGAACAGGAAGCCCAGGCCCAGCCCGGTGACGACCAGGCCGGGCAGGACGACCGTGACGTAGGAGGAGTCGGCCGCGATGCGCGTGAGCAGCACCATGCCGGCCGCGGCCAGCACCAGGCCGCTCGGCACCAGCGGCTTGGGGCCCACGCGCGGCAGGAGCGCGGAGCCCACGACGCCGGCGGCCACGGAGATCGCCGCGATCATCGGCAGGAACCCCAGGCCGGTCTGCACGGGGCTGTAGCCCAGCGTGGCGGACATGTAGTACGTCAGGAACAGGAAGATGCCGAACATGCCGGCACCGGTGACGGCCATGGCCAGCAGCGAACCGCCGCGGTTGCGGTCCAGCACGACGCGCAGCGGCAGCAGCGGGTGCGCCACCCGGGTCTGCAGCCGGCAGAACACCACGAGCAGGAGGACGCCGGCGAGGAGGAAACCCCAGGTTCCGGGCGCGCCCCAGCCGTCGACCTCGGCGTTGGCCAGGCCGTAGACGACGCCGACCAGGCCCAGCACGGCGGTGACCACGCCGGGCCAGTCCAGCGGCGGGCGGTGGGTGGGGCGCCGGTGCTCCAGCAGCGCCGCGCCCGCGGCGACGGCGACGACGGCGAGCAGGACGTTGATGTACAGGCACCAGCGCCACGACAGGTGCTCGGTGAGCAGCCCGCCCAGCAGCAGGCCGATGCCGCCGCCGGCGCCGGAGACGCCGCCGAAGATGCCGAACGCCTTGGTGCGCGCGGCCGGCTCGGTGAACGTGGTCGTCAGCAGCGACAGCGCGGCCGGGGCGAGCATCGCCCCGAAGGCCCCCTGCAGGGCGCGGGCGACGATGAGGACGCCGAAGCCCTGCGCGGCGCCGCCCAGGGCGGAGGCCAGCGCGAAGCCGACCAGGCCGATGAGGAACACCGGCTTGCGCCCGAGCACGTCGGCCAGGCGCCCGCCCAGCAGCAGCAGGCTGCCGAAGGCCAAGGCGTAGGAGGTGACGACCCACTGCCGGTTCTCGTCGGAGAACCCCAGCGCCTGCTGGGCGGTGGGCAGGGCGATGTTCACGATCGTCGCGTCCAGCACGACCATCAGCTGCGCCAGCGACAGGACCGCCAGGACGATCCACTGGGCGCGCGAGGTGCCGCCGGGTGCGGCCGGCTCGGCGGCGACGGGAGCGGCGGTGGTGGGGGCGCTCGGGCCGTCGGGCGAGGTGCGGGGCCGCGGCGTCGTGGTGGCGTGGCGCGGGACGTACCGGCCCGCGCGGGGTGCGGCGGTGTCGTCGACGTCCTCGACGCCGCGCTGTTCGGGGTTGTGCATGCTCGTGCGGTGCCTCCACTCAGCGGAGACCCGTTCTCCGCTTCTCCTCGACGATAGCAGTCGAAGTGGAGGCGGTGCCTCCGTTCGCGTTAGGGTGCGCGGGTGACGACGCGCGCTCCCGACGACGGGGCCCGACCGCTGCGCCGCGACGCCGAGCTGAACCGTCGCCGCACGCTGGAGGCGGCCCGGCGGGTGTTCGCCGAGCGGGGCCTGGCGGCCACCCTGGACGAGGTGGCGCACCGCGCCGGCCTGGGCGTGGGCACCGTCTACCGGCGCTTCGCGGACAAGGACGCGCTGGTCGAGGCGCTGTTCGAGGAGCAGATCCGCGAGCTGTGCCACCTGGCCGAGGCGGCCGCCACCGACCCCGACCCGTGGACGGGCCTGGCCTCGTTCCTGGACGGCTCCAGCGAGCGCATGGCCCAGGACCGCGGCCTGCGCGACGCCGTCCTGACGGGCGAGCACGGCCGGGCCGGGGTGGCGCTGGCCCGCGCCGAGCTCGGACCGCGCCTGCAGGCCCTGGTGGTGCGGGCCCAGGACAGCGGCGACCTGCGCGCGGACGTCACCGCCACCGACCTGGTCACGGCGCTGAAGTCGCTGCAGGTGGCCGGGGACCTCGGCCGGCAGGCGTGCCCCCAGTACTGGCGCCGGCACCTGGGCATCTACCTGGACGGGCTGCGCACCCGCCGCGCGCGCCCGAGCCCCCTGCCCGCCCCGCCGCTGAGCGACGAGCAGCTCGGCGAGGCGATGCAGACCCACCACCGCGCACGCGGCTGACGCGCTCGGGCGCTCCTCAGTGACCGGTGGCGACGGCGGGGGCGGTGTCGGCGGCCAGCCGCCAGGGGCGCACGAGCAGCACCAGCACGGCCGTGCCGAGCACCAGGGCGACCAGGATCACCAGGCCCATGGCCGCGGCGTCGTTGCCCAGCAGGCCCACCAGGGGCGAGACCAGCGCGCCGACGCCGAACTGCACGGCCCCCAGCAGCGCGGCGGCCGCGCCGGCGGCCTCGCCGTGCCGCGACAGGGCCAGCGCCGGGGCGTTGGGCAGGGCCAGACCGGTGGAGAACAGGACCGCCCACAGCGGCACCGCCACCCCCAGGAGGCCTCCGGTGCCGGTGGTGGCCAGCACCAGCAGCACCGCGCCGGCGAGCAGGCCGGCGACGGTGCCGGCGAGCAGCACCTGCGCGGGCGCGAGGCGGCGCAGCACCAGCGGGTTCAGCTGGGTGGCCGCGATCAGCCAGAAGGCGCCGGCGCCGAAGAGCAGGCCGAACTGCTGCTGGTCCAGGCCGAACTGGCCCTGGTAGACGAACGAGGCGCCGGCCACGTAGCTGAACAGGGCGGCCATCGTCAGCCCGGCCACCAGCACCAGGCCCAGGTAGGTGCGGTCGCGCAGCAGGGCGCGGTAGGTGCGCACGGTGGCGCCCAGGCGCAGGGGGCGGCGCTTCTCGGGGGGCAGGGTCTCGCGCAGCGCCCGCGCGCCGAGCGCCAGCAGCAGCAGCCCGTACACGGCGAGCAGGGCGAAGACCCCGCGCCAGGAGGTGAAGCGCAGCACCTCCCCGCCGATGGTGGGGGCCAGCACGGGCGCGGCCCCGATCACCAGGAACAGCCGGGACAGCATGGTGGCCGCCGCGCGCCCGTCGTACAGGTCGCGCACGATCGCCAGGGCGATGACCGCACCGGCGGCCGTGCCCACGCCCTGCAGCACGCGCAGCACGCCCAGGACGGCGATGTTCGGCGCCAGCAGCACCAGCAGCGAGGCGAGCACGTGCAGGGCGGTGCCGGCCAGCAGCGGGCGCCGGCGCCCCAGCGCGTCGGAGAGCGGGCCGATCACCAGCTGACCCAGCGCCAGGCCCACCAGGGTGCCGGTCAGGGTCAGCTGCACCGCGGCCTCGGTGGTCTGCAGCTGCGTGACGATCGTGGGCAGGGCGGGCAGGTACATGTCGATGGTCAGCGGCCCGACGGCCACGAAGGCCCCCAGCACCAGGGCGGTGCGCCCCATGCTCGGCGGGGAGGACTCCCCCTGCGGGGAGGGCCGGCCCGGGCGGGACGAGCGGCTCCGGGG
>NZ_JAAALM010000330.1 GCF_009906395.1 Kineococcus indalonis | reverse complement strand
CCCCCGCCAGCGTGGCCGGGCGCCCGGCGCCGCGGCCCGTGCCCCCGGCGCCGCGGGCCCTGCCGGACGACCCGGCCGCCGAGCCGCCCGCCGCGGACGTCCCGCACACCACGTCGGTGGACCGCGAGGCCGCAGCCGCCTTCGGGCGGGTGGACGAGAACGGCACCGTGTGGGTGCGCCGCGCCGACGGCGAGCACGAGGTGGGCCAGTACCCCGACGCCACGCCCGAGGAGGCGGTGTCGTACTTCGTGCGCAAGTACGAGGAGCTGGTCGCGCAGGTCGACCTCTTCGAGCAGCGCCTGCGCAGCACCGAGCTGGCCGGCAAGGACATCGTCAGCGGCGTCAGCGCCCTGCGCACGGCGCTGGCCGAGACCCGCGCCGTGGGCGACCTGGACGCGCTGACCGCCCGCGTGGAGGCGCTGGCCACCGTGGCCGACGAGGCGCGCGCGGCGGCCGACCGGGCCCGGGCGGCCAACCGCGAGCGCCTGCGCGCGGCTCGGGTGGCCATCGTCGAGGAGGCCGAGACCATCGCCGGGCAGGACCCGGAGAAGGTGCAGTGGCGCTCCTCCGGCGAGCGGCTGCGCACCCTGTTCGAGGAGTGGAAGGCCGCCCAGCGCGAGGGCCGGCTGGACAAGCGCAGCGAGGACGAGCTGTGGAAGCGCTTCAGCCACGCCCGCAGCGCCTTCGACAAGATGCGCCGGCACCACTTCGCCGCGCTGGGCGAGCAGCGCGCGAGCGTGCGCTCCGAGAAGGAGAAGCTCGTCGCCGAGGCGGAGGCCCTGTCGACGTCCACGGACTGGCGCGGCACCACGTCGGCCTACCGCGACCTCATGGACCGCTGGAAGACCGCGGGCCGGCTCGGCCGCAAGGACGACGACGCGCTGTGGGACCGCTTCCGCGCCGCGCAGGACGTCTTCTTCGCCGCGCGCAGCGCCGCCAACGACCAGGTGGACGAGGAGTTCCGCGGCAACCTGACCGTCAAGGAGGAGCTGCTCGCCGAGGCCGAGGCGCTGCTGCCGATCAAGGACCTGGGCGCGGCCAAGGCGGCCCTGCGCAGCATCCAGGACCGCTGGGAGGCCGCGGGCAAGGTGCCGCGCGCCGACCTGGGCCGGGTCGAGGGCCGGCTGCGGGCGGTGGAGACCGCGGTCCGCGACGCCGAGCAGGCCCGCTGGTCGCGCTCCAACCCGGAGGCCAAGGCCCGCGCCGGCGGCCTGGCCAGCCAGCTGGAGTCCGCCATCCGCGACCTGGAGGCGGACGTGGAGGAGGCCCGCCGGCGCGGGGACGCGCGGGCCCTGGCCCGCGCCGAGGAGGCCCTGCGCGCTCGTCGCGCCTGGCTGGACGCGGCCCAGGCCACGCTGCGCGAGGGCCGCTGACGAGGCGCCGCGCGCGCCGGTGACGGCGCGCACCGCACGGGGTGCGGGGGTCCTGCGGGGCTCCCCGCACCCCGTTCCGCGTCCTGCGCCGCGTGCTGCGCCGCGTCCCGGCGCGGCGCTGCCCACAGGCGGTGGCCGAGCCGCGGTCGTCCACAGCGCGCGAGGGCACGGCGTCGGCGCGGCCGGCCGGTGCGGTCCACTGCCGCCGTGCCCACCACCGCTGCCGCCACCGCTGCCGTGCCCACCGCGCCGGCCGCTCCCCCCGCCGCCTGCGGCGCCGGCTGGCTGAGCGAGCTGCTGGCGCGCGGGCGCTGCCCGGACCCGGCGCGCCCGTGGCAGCCCGCCCCCACGCCCGCCGTGCGCGCGGCCGTGGCCCGCGACGTGCGCGAGGGGCTGCTGCAGCGCCTGGTCGGGGACGTCGTCGTGGGCGCCGGGGTGCGCGTGGACGCCGCCGTGCGGGCGCGCGCCCTGGCGCTGCTGGTGCCCGCGGACGCCGTGGTCGTGGGGGTCGCGGCGGCGTGGGTGCACGCGGGGGCGCCGCTGCCGGCGCCGGCGCAGGTGCTCGTGGTCCGGCGCACCCCGGCCCGCCACCCCGTGCGCGGCGGGGTGCGGCTGGTGGTCTCGCGCGCCCGCCTCGACGACGAGGACGTCGTGCACGTCGCCGGCCTGGCGCTGAGCTCACCGGCGCGCACGCTGCTGGACGTCGCGCGCGCCGAGCCGCGCCGGGCGGGGCAGCTGCGCCGGCTGCTGGCCGGGGCCGGGCTGCGCGGCGACGACGTCGAGCGCGCCGCGCAGCGCGCCCGCGGGCTGGCGCACGTGCGCTCCGCCCGGCGCGCGCTGGCCGCGCGCCCGGACACCTCCGGGCGCACCGCCGCGAGCGGCGAGGGCGCGCTGCCGTGACGCGGGGGGACGACGCGCTGCGCCTCACCCGGGCGGTGCGGTCAGACGCGGTAGGCGTCGAACACGCCGTCCACGCGCCTCACCGCGCTCAGCACGTGCCCGAGGTGGTTCGGCTCGGCCATCTCGAAGGAGAACTTCGACACCGCCACGCGGTCGCGGCTGGTGCTGACGGTCGCGGACAGGATGTTGACGTGGTTGTCGGAGAGCACCCGCGTCACGTCCGAGAGCAGCCGCGCGCGGTCCAGGGCCTCCACCTGGATCTGCACCAGGAACAACCGCGAGCCGCTGGAGGTCGCCCCACCGCTGGAGCCCCACTCCACGTCGACGATGCGCTCCGGCTCCCGGCGCAGCCGCGTGACATTCTCGCAGTCCTGGCGGTGCACCGACACCCCGGCACCGCGGGTGACGAAGCCGACGATGGCGTCGGTGGGCACCGGCGTGCAGCACTTGGCGAGCTTGACCCACACGTCGTCGCTGCCGTTGACGACGATGCCGGCGTCCCCGCCGGCGCGGCCGGTGCGCGGCACACCCGGGGTGGTGGCCTCGGCGAGGTCCTCCTCCACGGCCGCCTCGCCGCCCACGGCGACGATGAGCTTCTCCACCACGTGCTGGGCGGAGACGTGCTTCTCCCCCACCGCCGCGTACAGCGCGGACACGTCGGCCAGGTGCAGCTCGCGGGCCACGGCCAGCAGCGACTCGTGCGACATCAGGCGCTGCAGCGGCAGGTGCTGCTTGCGCATGGCACGGGCGATCTCGTCCTTGCCGAGGTCGATCGCCTCCTCGCGCCGCTCCTTGGAGAAGAACTGCTTGATCTTGTTGCGCGCCCGGGGGGACTTGACGAACTGCAGCCAGTCCCGGCTCGGGCCCGCACCGTCGGCCTTGGAGGTGAAGACCTCCACCAGGTCGCCGTTGTCGAGGGTGGAGTCCAGCGGCACGAGCCGGCCGTTGACCCGCGCGCCCATCGTGCGGTGCCCGACCTCGGTGTGCACCGCGTAGGCGAAGTCCACCGGCGTGGAGCCCGCGGGCAGCTCGCGCACGTCCCCCTTGGGGGTGAAGACGAACACCTGACCGGCGTTGATCTCGAAGCGCAGGTCGTCCAGGAACTCGCTGGAGGGCGACTCGCGCTGCCAGTCCACGACGGACTTCAGCCAGTCCATCTCGTTGTCGCGCTTGCCGCCGGCGGCGTTGGGGTCGTCCTTGTACTTCCAGTGCGCAGCGACGCCGTACTCGGCGCGGCGGTGCATCGTGAAGGTGCGGATCTGGATCTCCACGGGCTTGCCCTCGGGCCCGATGACCGTCGTGTGCAGCGACTGGTACATGTTGAACTTGGGCATCGCGATGTAGTCCTTGAACCGGCCCGGCACCGGGTTCCACCGCGCGTGCAGGGCGCCCAGGACCGCGTAGCAGTCGCGCACGGAGTCCACCAGGACCCGCACGCCCACGAGGTCGTAGATCTCCGCGAAGTCGCGCCCGCGCACGATCATCTTCTGGTAGATCGAGTAGTAGTGCTTGGGCCGGCCGGTGACCGTGGCGCGCACCCGCGCGCTCTTGAGGTCCTCCTCGATCTGGCCGCGCACCCCGGCGAGGTACTCCTCGCGGGCCGGGGCGCGGTCGGCCACCAGGCGCACGATCTCGTCGAAGCGCTTGGGGTAGACCGTGGCGAACGCCAGGTCCTCCAACTCCCACTTGATCGTGTTCATGCCCAGCCGGTGCGCCAGGGGCGCGTAGATCTCCAGCGTCTCGCGGGCCTTCTTCTCCGCCGAGGCGGCCGGCACGTAGCGCCAGGTGCGGGCGTTGTGCAGGCGGTCGGCGAGCTTGATGACCAGGACCCGGATGTCCTTGGCCATCGCCACGATCATCTTGCGGACGGTCTCCGACTGCGCGGCCTCGCCGTAGGTGACCTTGTCGAGCTTGGTGACGCCGTCGACGAGCTGGGCGATCTCGTCGCCGAACTCGCGGCGCAGGTCCTCCAGGGAGTAGTCGGTGTCCTCCACCGTGTCGTGCAGCAGGGCCGCGGCCAGGGTGGAGGGCGTCATGCCCAGCTCGGCGAGGATCGTCGCCACCGCGACCGGGTGGGTGATGTACGGGTCGCCGCTCTTGCGGCGCTGGCCGTCGTGGGCGTTCTCGGCGCGGTCGAAGGCGCGCTCGACGACGCTGAGGTCGGCCTTGGGGTGCGTCACGCGCACCGTGCGCAGCAGCGGCTCCAGCACCGGCGAGACGTTGGACTGCCGGTGCTGCCCGAAGCGGGCCAGCCGCGAGAGCATCCGGCTGGCCGTCACCGGACCGGTGTGCGCCACCTCCGCGCCCTGCCGGCCGCGCTCGGGGGCGCGGCGGCGCTCGGGGCCGGCGGGGCGCGCCGGCCCCGAGCGC
>NZ_JAAALM010000032.1 GCF_009906395.1 Kineococcus indalonis | reverse complement strand
GGGTGGGGTCGGGCCCGTGCGCCAGCCCATCGGCGCCCACGCCTGCGGGGCGGCCAGGTGCACGTCGCCGATCAGGTCGCACGCCCAGCGGTACTCAGCGCCGGCGTCCACCGCGCCGGCACCCGTCCGGCCGACCCGGCCGAGCTGCTCCAGCGCGTCGAGCACGGCCAGGCGCTCGTCGGCGGGCAGCGCCGGGAACGGGGCGCCGTGCCCGGCCGAGAGCTGCTCGACCTGCTCCAGGACCGCCTCCAGCCGCCCGCGCCACTCGGGGCGCTCGAGCTGCAGCAGCGTGGTCAGCTGCGCGCCGACCGCCGCGGCGGTGTCCGGCGGGCAGGCCAGCACGCTCTGCACCAGGGCGCTGAGCAGGTCGGCGCGGCCGGCTCCTCCGCCTCGTCCGGTCACGGTCCGTGCTCCTCCTCGTGGCCCGGTGCGGCGCCGCGCGTCCTCGCCCAGCGCACGGGCGCCCTGTCGTCGGTGGTGGTGGTGATCGTGGTGGTGGTGGACGGTCGTGCGATCACGGTGGGGCACCGGGCAGGACGACGCGGGCGACGTCCTCGCGCAGTCCCCGGTGCTTCCACTCCCGCGGGTAGCCGATCGACACCTCCTCGAAACGCACACCGTCGTGGGTGGTCGTGCGAGGGATGTGCAGGTGGCCGTAGACGGAGAGGACGGCGCCGAAGCGGGTGTGCCAGTCGGCCGTCCGCTCGGTGCCGCACCACTGCGCGAACTGCTGGTGCCTCATGACCCGGGTCGGCTCGCGCACCAGCGGCCAGTGGTTGACCAGCACCAGCGGCAGCTCCCCGGCCACCGCCGCGAGCCGCTGTTCGCTCGTGTCCACCCGCGCCCGGCACCACGCCTCGCGGGTGGGGTGGGGATCGGGGTGCAGCAGGAACTCGTCGCTGCACACGACACCGGCGGCGCGGGCAGCCGCCAGGGACTCGGCGCGGGTCGACGTGCCGGGGGTCAGGAAGGAGTAGTCGTAGAGCGTGAACAGCGGTGCGATGCGCACGCTGCCCTGCGCGCCGGTCCACACCGGGTAGGGGTCCTCGGGGGTCAGGACACCCAGCCCGCGGCAGAGCTCGACGAGGTGCTCGTAGCGCTCGACCCCTCGCAACGGGCGCGGGTCGCGCTTCAGCGTCCACAGCTCGTGGTTGCCCGGCACCCAGAGGACACGGGCGAAGCGGCGGCTCAAGACCGTCAGCGCCCACTCGACGTCCTCCAGCACGTCGCCGACGTCGCCGGCGACGATCAGCCAGTCGGCCTCTGAGCGCGGTCGCAGACGTTCGACGAGCACGCGGTTCTCCTCGTACCCCACGTGCAGGTCGCTGACGGCCAGCAGGTCGCCGTCCGTGCCGTCGGTAGCCATCGGTCCGACCCTATCGACGGCCAGGCGTTCGGCTCAGCTGCACGGTGCCGCCTCGACCGCTCCAGGACTCGCGCCGTCCACGCTGCGGTGGTGCGGTCGGTGAGCTCGTCGCGCCCGGCCGCGCGTGTCGCTGCGGTCACCGGGCGGGCCCGTCTCGAGGGCGAGCGGCTGCGGCCCGGGGCGCGGGCGGGCCGGTCCGGGGAGGGTCGGGCGAGGCGGCTCGGCAGCTGGTTCACCAGGGAGGCCAGCTGCCGGGGTGCCTCCAGGTGCGCCAGGGTCTCGGCGTGGGCCGGGGCGCCCAGGCGCCGCAGTCCGGACCAGCTCGCCTCGTCGGCTCGCAGCTGAGCGGTCACCTCGGGGCTCGTGCCGGCGACCTGGCCGAGGGCGGTGCTGACGACGGCGTCCAGGTCGCCGGCCTCGTGGGCGCGCCGCAGCTCCGGCCGCCGTAGCTCCACCCGAACACCGCGCGCACGTCGGTGAAGGTGCGCAGGACCGCCGCGAGGTCCGCGAGCTCGGTGGCCGGGCCGTACCCGTCGGGGAGGGGACCGGAAGGGTGCCGGCCGCGCTGGCCGGCCTGGTGCAGACCCTGCGGCAGGGGCTCTCGGCCCGCGCCGAGCTGGGAGCCGGTCGTGAGGAGCTGCTCGAGGTGGCCGGGCCCGCGCTGGGGTTCATCGTCCCCACCGCTCACGGGTCGGCCCGCCGGTAGCCCGTCCCTCGTCGGAGCAGGCGGCGGTCGAACCTGCCGCCGGCGGTGCCTCACCGTCCACGGCTCGGCGGGCGCCTCACCGGTCGGCCTCCAGCGTCAGCTCGACGCCCGTGGGCGGGCGGCGCACCTCGGCTCGGCCACCGGTGGCCGCTGGGCGGCTCCCGCGTGGACCTGCCCGCGGCCGAGGGCCACGTAGGGCGAGGGGGTGCCGCGCTCATCGCGCACGAGCTCGAAACCCATGACGCGCGTGTGGAAGTCGACCATCCGGCCCAGGTCGGCGGGGAAGACCTCGAAACGCGACGTCATCGTCACGGCGGCTCCCGGGGGCGGTCTGGCCGGGTCGTGCGGCACCGGCGCGACCAGTGGGGCGAACGGGTGTCCGCGCCCGTCGCTGTTCTCGCCACCGTCCTGGACGTGCACCGCGCCGGCGGGCTGCACGTGCTGGGCGAGGACCGGACCGGACGCGGTCACGCCGGCCCGCCCGGCCACCGGGTGGCAGGTGGGTGCCGGACCGCCGAGCGCGACGTCGCGGCGCTGCAGCGCTCGCGCGAGGGGGTGATGATGGCCGGGAGGGGAGGGCGGTGCGGGATTCACGCACGGTCCCGTGGTTCGAGCCCTGTGGGTGCTGGCGGAGCTGTCGCTGCTGGTGGCGCTGGCGCGTCTGGGCTGGCGGGTGCTGCGCCGAGGACGAGTCGCGTCGCGCTGAACACCCGGAGCGCCTCGGGCGGGCTGGACGAGGGCCCGGTGGTGCAGTCGGTGGCCCGCTCCGCCAGCCACCTGCTCGGCGCCGGCCGGGCGTGGGCCGCCCTGGTCGCCGCCGCCGGCACGTGCGGGCACCGCGCACGACCGGACCGGGCATGAAGCGGGCTCGCGCGTGGTTGAGCACGGCGCCGCAGCCGCGGGACGGCACCTCCACGGGAGGGGTGCACGGTGGGTGCGGGGAGGGGACGTGCTGATGGCGACCGACTACGACGCGCCGCGCAAGACCGCCGAGGACCTGGGCGAGGAGTCGATCGAGGAGCTGAAGACCCGCCGCACGGAGAGGAGCTCGTCCTCCAGCGTCGACGAGGACGAGGCCGAGGCCGCTGAGGGCTTCGAGCTGCCCGGGGCGGACCTGTCCGGTGAGGAGCTGTCGGTGCAGGTCCTGCCGCGCCAGCAGGACGAGTTCACCTGCGCCAGCTGCTTCCTCGTCAAGCACCGCAGCCAGCTGCACCACGCCAGCAGCACCGGTGGTCAGTTGATCTGCAACGACTGCGCCGCCTGAGCAGCCGGACCTCGAGCAACCGGGTCCAGCGATCACCGCTGGACCCGGCCCGCAGCCCTGGCCTCCTCGGCGCGCGGCGCAGCTGTTGCTCGTGCGAGCAGCAAGGCGGTCGGCGACGTCCGCGGCCGGGCGGGCGCAGGTCGTCGCCGCGACCCTCGACGTCCTGGCCGGAACCTGGTGCGACCGGCGCCCGCTGGTGTTCCGGCTGAGCCGGTTCAGCGGGGGCCGCTGGGGTTGGCCCGGCGACTGGGACCGGTTGTGGGAGACGCACCCGCCCTTCCGCCCTGCCTGGCAGCGCGCGGGGGTCGCCCGGGCGCCGGGACCTGGGCCCCGCCCCCTGGGCCGTGCCGTCAGCGGGTCCCCGGGGACCGGGCGGTGAGCGCTCGTGACGACCGCGCCAGGCGTCGGTGAGCAGCTCCAGCAGCTCGTCGTGCTCCACGGCGCGCAGGTCGACCAGCACGTACGGCTTGGCGTCGTGGTGGGCGGTGGTGGAGTACACCCGTGGATCGGCGGCGAGCAGCTCCTCCTCCTCGGTGAGGTCGGCCACGGCAACCACCAAGGTGGCGAGCCGTTCGTGCACGCGGGCGATGAGCTTGTCGTGCACGAAGAAGGCGGGAGTGCCCCAGGACAGGCGTTCACTGGTGGCGGGCAGGGAAAGCGCCGTGCGCCGCACGTCGTCGACATCGACAGGCATGCCGGTGAGCGTAGAGCCGGGCGCGCCGGTGGTGCTCGGGCCAGCCCCTCGGCGGGGTGCTCTCGGTGGGGTACCGAGGCGTGCGTCCCGACGCCGTGGGCACTGCGGGTACCAAGGGCTCCGAGTGCGTCAGCGCTGCACGGCGCGCGCGGCGCGGTGGCGGCGCCGGCCGTGGACGAGGACGTCGACGTTGGCAGTCCACTGCTCGATCGAGCCGATGCCGGCGGGCAGGGCGCGCACCCGCTCGTCGGTGATGGCGGCGGTCAGCGCGTCGAGGACGGCCTGGGGGACGCTGCGGAAGGGGCGGGCGTGGAAGGGTTCGCTGGCCGGCCCGGCCGCGGGCAGCCCCACGTCGCCCTGGTGGCGCAGCAGCACCTCCAGCGCCGCGCACAGGTGCTCCTGACGCGCCCGCCAGTCGCCGGCGGTCAGCGCGGCCTGCAGCGCGGGCAGCGCCACCGCCGAGGGCAGGGTGGCGAAGAGGGTGCCGCGCCACTTGGGGTAGGGCGGCCAGGTCCGGTCCAGCAGGAAGCCCAGGTGCACCGCCACCTCGACCAGGCGCGCGGTGATCACCCGCGAGCCCAGGTCGTCCCCGCGCTGGCCGGTGCGCCCCACGAACGGCAGCTCCTGGCCCAGCTGGCGCCAGCAGCAGGCCACCAGGTGCCGCCACAGGTCGTGCGGGTACCAGCGCAGCCGCTCGCGCAGGGCGCCCAGGCGGTGGTCGGTGTCGGTGAAGACGGGGCCGGCGAGGACCTCGAGCACCGCTTGGCCGCTCAGCGCCAGCCAGTCCTCCGGTTCCCAGTGGCGGGTGACGTCCAGGCCCAGGCGCGAGGCGGCGAACTCCTCCACGGTGGCGACCTCCACGCGGTGGCGCACGTGCGGGTCCCAGGTGGTGGCGAAGCGCACCGGGTGCCCGGCGAAGTCCCGGGGCAGTTCGCGTTCCAGCAGCGCGTCCACCTCGCCCACCTGCTCGGGGTCGACGAGCAGGGTCAGGCGCAGCCCGAAGTCGTGGTCGGTGGAGGTGGTGTCGTCCAGGCCCAGGACGTCCGAGCCGCTGCCCAGGCGGGCGGCGGCGTGGGGCAGGGCGGGCAGCGCGGCGCGCAGCAGGGGTGCCACGACGTCGTGGTGGTAGCGGCGGGCGAGCTCGGCGCCGGGGGAGGGGGGCACCGGCTCATGCTGGCGGGCCGCGGAGCGGGTGCGCCACAGGATCGCCGCGCGGTGCCCGTGAGCTCGAGACGGCTCCCGTAACCTGGCCGGCGACCCTGCGACCGAGAGCCCCCACCACCATGCCTGCCAGCACGCCCTCGCCCGTGAACGCCCCACCTTCTTCCCCTCCTGCTGCTGCGAGGCGAGCGCGCATCGCCGTGGCGGGGTGCTTCTTCCTCAACGCCGTCTTCTACGCCAGTCTCGTGCCGCGCCTGCCGGAGCTGCGCGACGGCCTGGGCATCGGCAACGCCACGCTGGGCATCGCCATCGCCGCTCTGCCGCTGGGCAGCTTCCTGGCCGCTCCGCTGTCCTCGGTGCTGCTGCGCAGGTTCGGCTCGGCGTCCACCGCCTGCTCCGGCCTGGTGCTGCTGGCGCTGGCGCTGTGCGCTGCCGTCTCGGCCCCGTCCTGGCCCCTGCTGGCGGTGGCCTTCTTCTGCGCCGGCATCGTCGACGCCCTGGTGGACGTGGCGCAGAACGCCCACGGCCTGCGGGTGCAGCGCGCCTACGGGCGCTCCATCTTGAACTCCTTCCACGGCCTGTGGAGCGTGGGCGCGGCCGCCGGAGCCGGGTGGGGCTCCGCGGCCGCCGCGCTGGCGGTGCCGCTGGTGAGCCAGGTGTGGTTGAGCGCTGCGCTCTTCGTCGTGGTGGCCCTGCTGCTGCAGCGCTGGATGCTGCCCGGTCCCGACCGGCCCGCGGCGCAGCGCCCCAGCGGCGAGCCCGGCGAGCCCGGCGAGGACCACGAGCACGGCGAGCACGGCGAGCCCTCGGGCGCGTCCACCGGCCGCAGCAGGGTGGTCGTGGTGCTCCTCGCCCTGGGGCTGATCGCCGCCTGCGGCAGCGTCGTGGAGGACGCCGGCTCGTCCTGGAGCGCCATCTACCTGCGTGACGAGCTCTCGACGAGCGCCGGGGTCGCGGGCAGCGGGTACCTGGCGCTCATGGTGGCCATGACCGTCGCGCGCTTGACCGGCGACCGCGTCGTCGACAGGTACGGGCAGCGCCGCGTCGCTCGTGCCGGCGGCGCCGTGACCGCTGCGGGCATGGCGCTGGCGCTGGCGTGGCCCTCGGTGCCCTCGACCCTGCTGGGTTTCGCGCTGGCCGGTGCGGGCGTGGCCACCCTGATCCCGGCGGCCTTCCACGCCGCCGACGAGCTGCCCGGGCTGCCCCACGGTCTGGGGCTGTCCCTGGTGAACTGGGCGATGCGCGTGGGGTTCCTGCTCAGCCCGCCGGTCATCGGCTTCATCGCCGACAGCACGAGCGTGCGCACCGGCCTGGTGGCGACCGTGGTGGCCGGCCTGGCGACCGTGGTCCTGGGACGCTTCCTCGCCCCGCGCCCCGCGCGCTGATCCCCCGGGCCCACCACGCTGCGCTCGTGCCGTCGCGCTCGTGCACCGGGGTGCCCGGGGGCGGTCAGCCGGCCCGGCGGGAGGGCGTGAGGCCGAACCAGCTCCGGGCCAGCGCGGGCATGGTGGGCGTGGGCGGTGCCGGCAGCAGGTCGAAGAACGCGGCGGCGTCGCCGAAGCGGTGCAGCAGGGTCCAGGCCAGCAGGCGGCGGCTGAGGTCCTCGTCCAGCTGCGCGGCGTCGTAGCCGTGGGCGATCAGCGCCTCCCGCAGCACGGTGGGGTCGCCCGCGGCCATGAAGACGGCGATGGCGACGAGGTCGTACTCGCAGCTGCCGCGCACGGCCGGTTCGAAGTCGCACAGCCCGGACAGGGACCAGCGCCCGCTCGCGTCGGGCACGGCGAGCAGGTTGGCGGGCATGACCTCGGTGTGCAGCAGCACCTGCGGCTCGGTGGGCAGGGTCGTCCGGTCGAGGAAGTCCTCGACCAGGCCCAGCCACGGCTGCGCCAGTCCCCAGCGGTGGTGGCGCCGGTGCGCGCCGGCCCGCTGCGCGGCCACGAACGCCGGCCAGTCCCGCGGCCACCAGTCCTGCAGGGGTGGTGGGGTGGTGCGGTGCAGCGCTGCGCACAGGGCACCGGCCTGGGCGGCCAGCCGGCGGCGCTGCCGGCGTCCCAGCTGCGCCCACACCGAGGACAGGTCCACCCCGGGCAGGCGGTCCATGAGCACGTAGCGCCAGCCGTCGTGGAGGCCCTCGGCGCGCACCGCCGGGGTGGGCACGGGCAGCTCGCCGGCCACGGCCCGCAGCACACCGGCTTCGACGTGGGCGGCCGCGGCGTGCGGGGGCGGGAAGAGCTTGAGCACCAGGTGCTCGTCGGCGTAGACGGGCAGCGAGCCGTTGGGCAGCCGCCGCACCCGCTCGGCGTCCAGCCCGAGGACCGCGCAGAGGGCGTCCACGCCGGGGCGCAGCGCCGGTTCGTCGCCCGCGACGGCGCGGGCGGCGTCGCGGGTGGCGGCCGGGGGCAGCCGCTGCGCTCGTCCCACGACCGGCAGCGTGCCGAGCACCCCGCCGCCTGGTCCACGCGTTTTCCGCGGCCCGGCTCCACCCGTGCGCTGGTGCACCCCTCGCCGTGCACGGCACCCCGCTGGAAGGCTGGGGCAGCTGCTCCCCCCGATCGGTGACCAGCCGCTGCGGGTGAGCGCCGAGAGGACCTGGGCGAGCATCCAGGGAGCACCGCCCGACCCTCCCCGCGCCGCCGGCGAGCGCGCTGCTGCAGCTGCTGTTCGCCGGGGCGTTGACCTCGCTGACGCCGACCTCGGCCCTGCTGTGCGTGCTGGCCCTGGCCTGCGCCCTGGTGCGCCTGGTGGTGGGCCAGCGCGAGCTGGTCGAGCTGGCCGGCTACCGCCAGGCGGCCCTGACCGGTGAGCTCACCGGGCTGGCCAACCGCCGCGCGCTGCCGGCCGAGCTGGCCGCGCGGCGGGGCGCCGGGCACGTCCTGGCCCAGGCCCTGCTGGACGTGGACCCTTCGAGGCGGTCAAGGGCTCCCCGGGGCACGGCGCCGGCGACGACCTGCTGCGCCAGCCCGCAGCCCGCTTGCGCGCCGGGGCGCCGCACGGGGCGCTCACCGCCCGCCTGGCCTGCCGCTGGCCGAGCAGCACGGGCTGATGCCCGCGCTGGGCACCTGGGTGCTGCGGGAGGCGCTGGCGTGCACGGCCGGCTGGTGGCGGGCGGGGCGGCGCGTGCGCATCGCGGTGAACCTCTCGGCCACCAACCTGCACGCCACCGAGCTGGCGCGCCGGGTGGAGGCGCTGCTCGCCGAGCACGACCTGCCGCCGGCCGCGCTCACGGTGGAGATCACCGAGACGGTCGCGATGAGCGAGTCCGCCGACAGCCGCCTGACGCTGCAGCACCTGGCGCAGATGGGCGTCTGGCTGAGCATCGACGACTTCGGCACCGGGTGGTCCTCGCTGGAGCAGCTGCGCCGGCGCGACTTCGACGAGGTCGAGCTGGACCGCAGCTTCGTGGCCGGCATCACCACCGATCCCCGCGCCGGTCCGCCCGGTGCCGCTCAGGCGCCGCTGGTGGTGGGGTCACCGCCGGTGTCGCCCCGCGCGGCGTCCACCGCCTCGCCGTCGGTGCGCTCGGCGGAGGCCGCGGCGCCGGCGGCGCGCGCTCCTGCGGCCATCGCGATGGCGGCGGCCGCGGCACCGCCGGCGCCGGCGGCCAGCGCCCACAGCGGACCGCGGCGCTCGGTGCCCAGCAGGCGGTCCAGCGACCACGCTCCCGGGCCGGTCTCGGCCACGCCGAGCACCGCCGCGATCAGGACGGCGTTGTACTCCCAGCCGCCGTTGGAGACCCACACGCCGTTGGGCAGGTGCACCTTCCGGATGGCCGTGACCATGGACGCCGTCAGCGTGGACGCGGCCAGCGGCGTGGCCAGCCCGGTCAGCAGCAAGGCGCCGCCGCCGGCTTCGCCGAGCCCGGCCACCAGGGCCTGCACCTTGGCCGGGCGCAGCTGCAGGGCGTCCATCATGGCCTCGGTGCCGGCGCGGCCGGGGCCGCCGAACCAGCCGAAGAGCTTCTGCGCGCCGTGCCCGATGAACAGCCCCCCGACCACCGAGCGCACCAGCAACGGTCCGATGTCCATGTGCCTGTCCTCCACCCTCGACGCGCCTGCCGGGGGCGGGTGCCCGGGCAGTGGGGGCAGCCAAGCACCAGCGGGCGCGGCTGACCAGAGCAGCGGCCTGCCGCCGGGGACGCCGGTGGGGCGACCGGGCGCTGCACCGCCCGACCCGGCCGGTCCCGCTCACCGCGCCGCCGCGGCGCCAGCGAGCCCGCCCGGGTCGGGACGGGTGCCGGCTCAGCGTGCGAACGTCACGGCCGGCGGCGCGCAGCAGCGGGACGACCTGGCTCCCGGTGGTGCCGGTTCCGCCGGTCACCAGGACGGGTCCACCCATGGTCCGGATCCTCCCGCGTCACGAACGGCGGCCTTCCCCCGTCGACCTCCCGACGGCGGCGGGGGAAGGGGTGTGACGTGACCGGTCAGGACGAGCTGCGCGCCCCGCGACGTGCCCGCGAGCGGTCCTGGCAGGTGCGGGCGTGGCGCGCTGAACCCGCCGGGGAGGCGGGGGGACCCCGAGGCGGAAGCCGCCCGCGGCGAGCAGGTGGGCCTCGCCCCGCTCGTGGTCCTGGAGACGCTCAGCCCGGCCGAGCGGCTCGCCCTCGTGCTGCACGGCGTCTTCGCCCTCTCCTTCGAGGAGATCGCCGAAGCGCTGCAGCGCAGCCCCGACGCGGCCAGGCAGCTCGCCTCCCGGGCCCGGCGACGGGTGCGCGCTGCGCCGGCACCCGCCCGCTCGGACGCCCGCGCGCAACGTCGGCTCGTCGAGGCCCGGCTCGCCGCGCACTGGACACCGGTCCTCACCGGTGGCCGGCCGGGACGTCCGCGGGGGCAGGGCGTGCCCACGGCCGCGGGCGTCGGTGTGGCCGACCAGCGCGAAGGGCTGGCCCGGCTCATCCCCAGCGCGCCGCCGGGGCGGGACCTGGCGCAGCACCGTCCCGGTGTGCTGCACGTGAGCGCGCCGCCACCGGCTGGGGAGCAGGGCTTCGCCGCCGACCCGGCGCGGCAGCCGCTGTGGGACGGCAACGACAACCTGGCCCGGGCCGCCGGCGGCCAGCGCGTCCGGGCCGTCGGAGACGTCTTCACGACGACGCTGACCACGGGTGCCACCCGGGAGAACCACGTGGTCGCCTTCGAGGAAGGCCGGCGCATCGCCTGGGAACCCGCCGAGCCGGGCCGGGAACCACCCGGTCAGCTGTGGGTGTGGGAGCTCGAGCCCGTCGACCCGGCGCGGACCCGCGTCGTCCACACCTGCGACTGGACCCGGCTGGACGACGAGACGCGCCTGCCCCGCGCCCGAGCGACGACGGCCGAGCGGCTGCAGGCCTCCCTGGCTCGCCTGGCCGCCGCCGTCGAGCGCGCGTGAGCGGCGACGTCCGCCCCGGCCAGGCCGACGCCTTCGCGTCGCCTCCTCGCCGGGCTGGTGGAGGCGGTGGCCCCTGGGTGCCGGGGCCCGGTACCGGCTACCGGTCGCCGTAGCGGGCGAGCGTGGTCAGCACGGCTTCCTCCACGGCGTGGGCGACCGCGGCGCTCCCCGGGTCCCAGTCGACCAGGAACATCCTGGGCCACAGCACGAAGTTGGAGATCATGCCGAGCATCTGGGTCGCCGCCGTCGTCGGGTCCTGGACGGTCAGCGAACCGGCGTCCGCGGCGGCTCGGAAGTAGCCGCGCACCTCTTCGAAGAACGGCACCTTGCCGAGGTCGAACTGCCGGCGCCCGAGTTCGGGGGACGACGGCGCCTGGGCGATGACCAGGCGGAAGAGCCCGGCCATGCTCGGCTGGCCCACCAGGTCGGCGTACACGGTGCCCAGCGCCCGGAGCCCGGTCTCCGGGTCGGTGGGGTCCGGTCGCGCGCCCAGCCGCACCCGGGGCGTCCACACCTCGTCGACGATCGCGTCGAACAGGTCGTCCTTGGTGGGGAACTGCTTGAACAGGGTGGCCCTCGACACCTGCGCCGCGGCCGCGACCTGCGCCAGGGAGGTCCGGGCGAACCCCTGAGCCCCGAAGAGCGTCGTGGCGGCGGCGAGGACCGCGGCCCGCTTGTCGGCGGCGATCCGCTGGTGGAACGAGGACGTACCCGGCACGCGTCGACGGTACCGGATGGTGAGTCGCTTGACTCGCCCCACCGGATCCGTCACCCTGCATGAGGTGAGTCACTCGACTCACCTCACGGGAGGATCGACAGTGGACATGCGCTTCAGCCAGGACGTCGTCCTGATCACCGGAGCCACCGGCGGGATGGGCTCGTCCCACGCCCGCGGCTACCACGCCGAAGGCGCTCGCGTCGTGATCGCCGGACGCCGCGACGACGCCGGGCGGGCCCTGGCCGGCGAACTCGGCGAGCGGGCCAGGTTCGTCCACCTCGACGTCAGCGACGCCGAGCACTGGGCGCGGGCGGTCGCGGCCACCGAGGAGACGTTCGGGCCGATCACCGTGCTGGTCAACAACGCCGGCCTGCAGACGCCGCCCGCGCCGATCGAGCACACCGACCCGGCGGCCTGGTCGCGCGCGTTCGCCGTCAACACCACCGGCCCCTTCCTGGGGATCCGCGCGGTGACCCCGTCGCTGCGCCGCGCGGGCGGCGGGTCCATCGTCAACATCGTCTCGACGATGGCCAACACCGGCACCGCGTGCTTCGCGCCGTACACCGCCTCCAAGTGGGCCGTCCGCGGGCTGACCCGGACCGCCGCGCTGGAACTGGGACGTGACGGCATCCGGGTCAACTCGGTGCACCCGGGCGTCGTCTCCACGCCGTTCATCCACGACCCGGTGCCCGGGTCCGACCTCGCGATGGCCGACGCCTACTCGCCCGACGCCTTCGCCGTTCCACGCCTGGGCCGGCCGCGAGAGGTCACCGACGTGCTGCTGTGGCTCACCTCGCGCGAGGCGAGCTTCGTCACCGGCGCCGAGCTCGTGGTCGACGGGGGCCTGCTGCTGGGCCCGGCGCTGCCGGCGGTGGAGACGGTCGATGCCTGAGGTCCAGCCCGCACCACCGACCTGACGACGACCGGCGCCCGCTCCGGGCGCGCGCACAGGGTCGAGACCTGGTTCCACCGGGCCGGCGACGAGCTGCGGCACGGAGGACCGCGGCGGCGTGCAGGGCGTCGTCGGCGCGGCCGACGACTGGATCGCCGGCAGCCCGCTGGTGCGCATCGACCGCCCCGGTCAGCGCACGTCGAGGACCGCCGGCCGGGGGTAGGACAGCCGGCGCAGCAGGGTCTCGGCCGGCCCCCGGCGCCCGGCCCGCTCCAGGGCGAGCGCGAGGAGCACGGTGGCCGCCCAGATGGCGAGCGCGATCAGCGCGATCGACCAGCTCGACAGGTGCCGACCCAGACCCAGCCCCCAGGCGCTCATGAGCGGGGCGAACACCACCGACTGGGCCAGGTAGCAGGTCATCGACCGGCGACCCACGGCCTGCAGGGCGGTGGCCACCCGTCCGCGCCGATCGCCCCAGCGGGCGGCCAGGACGCCGAAGAGCGCGGCGTAGCCGATGCCGCAGGCCAGTCCGCTCACCAGCTGCACCAGCAGGAAGCCGAAGTCGAGGGAGCGGTCGATGCCCAGCGCCCCGAGGTTCTGCAGGGCGATGAGCAGGCCGGCGCTCCAACCGACGGCGATGCCGACCGCGGCGGTCCGGCGCAGCAGGGGCAGGTGCTGCGCCGGGTGTTCCAGCACCTGGCGCCGTGCGGCGAGGAACGCCACCAGGATCGCGATCGGTGTCACCAGCGCCAGCAGGCCCTGCGTCGGGAACAGCACCAGCCAGAACCCCAGCCGGGCCACCGCGGCGAGCAGGGGGTTCTCGATCGCCGCCGGTCTGGGCACCGCGAAGGCGCCGGCGTCGGCGCTGCCGGGAGCGGCCACGGCGGTGAGGACGGCCAGCGCGACGTTCAGCAGGGTCGCGAGCAGCAGCACGCCGGTGAGGACGCCGATCCAGACCTTGACGGTCCTCTCGCGGCGGTCGATGAACAACGCGGTCAGGACGAGCCCGGCCAGGCCGTAGGCGCCGATCACGTCGCCGAACCACAGCAGCGTCGCGTGCACGGCGCCGAAGACGACCATCCACCAGTGCCGGCGGCGCAGCAGGCGCCGCGCTTCGGCGTGCGGGACGCCGGCCGCGTGCTGGCGGCGGTACAGCTGCACGATCCCGTAGCCGAACAGGAAGGCGAACATCGGGTAGGTGCGGCCGTCCACGAAGACCAGCGCGACGCTCTGCGCGATGCGGTCGGCGACGCCCGCATCGCGCGGGTGCGAGCCGAACACGCCCGGTGAGGCGGCCCAGAGGTAGAACGGGGCGTTGGCCACCGCGATGAGCAGCAGCATCGCGCCGCGCGCCACGTCGGGAGCCGGGCTGCGCCGGGCCAGCGGGGTGGAGGTCGCGAGCGGGGAGGTGCCGACGCCGGTGGTGGCCACCCCCTGAGTGTGCTGGGGCAGAGCGGGCGCGCGGGTCCACCGATCGGTGCCTCCCGCGTCCGCCCTCCGGTCGAGGCGCCGTCACTCGCGCGCGACACGCACGGTCGTGCCCCCCCCCGTCAGGACGAGCAGGTCGGTGAAGGCCAGGGGCACCACCGTGTGCGGCGTGCCCGCGGCCAGGACGGCGGTGTCGACGCGGTGGCGCCCGCTGGTCATCACCAGCAGCGGCTCGCCGTCGGCGAGGAGGACCAGGCTGCTGGCGATGGCCCCGACCTCGCACCCCAGCGCCGCTGCGGCCCGGGCGGCGGTGCGGCCCGGGCGGCGGTGCGGGCCGAGTCGGGCAGTCCGCGCACGCGCGCGTCCACGCCGGCTCCGCTCAGGTGCTGCTGAACGGTGCGGCTGCGCTCGGGCAGCCCTGGGCCCTCGATCGTCACGACGGTTCCTCCCCCTCTGCCGGGTCCGCCCGGTCCGCTCCGTCCGGTGGTCCTCCCGCCGCTCCTCACGCCTGCGGGTGCGCCAGGGCGGTGGGCGGGCCGGTGCCCCGGTGCGGACGCTCACCCCGAACCCGTCAGCCACTGCTCGGCCTGCTGCCGCGAGCGGGCGCCCCCCTCCAGCACCGCACGGCACACGGCCCACCCGCCGGGGTGGTCCGCCCGCTGGTGCCACTGCTCCTTCAGGCGCAGCACGGCGGCGCGATCGGCGTCGCTGAGCTCCTCGCGCCAGCGCTCGTGCTGCTCGGCGACGTGGGCGTGCTCGTCGTGCAGGAACAGCGACACGTCCAGCGTCCACAGCTCCCCGTCGGCCGCGCGCACCCGCACGGGCACGTGGTAGCGCTCGTCGCGCTCCTCGGCGGGGGTCCGCTCGCCGCGCTCGTCGGCGACGTCGGTGACGGACCTGCAGCGGCTCAGCGCAGACCTCGGGAACGACGAAACCCCGGATCGCTCGCACCACCTGGCCCCCCGCTCAGGACACCGGACCGGGACGGATCGTCAGCGACCGCGGGAACGGGTGCTCGCCCGCGTGCGAGGTCGTCGGCGAGCGTGGGCGTGCACCGACCCGGCAGCAGAGCCCGCCGAGGCGGTGGGCAGCGAGGTGCCGGAGGGGTGGTGCTGGAGCGGACGGGGGATCGGGGAGATCGGCCTGCAAGAGTGTGGGGGATCCGGTCATGGACAGGTGTGGGAGTCGACCCGGTGGAGAACGCGCAGGACGCGCAGGACGCGCAGGCCTTCGCGGCGCTGTTCGCGCGCCAGCACCACCTCGTGCGCGCCTTCGCCGCCCGGCGCGTGGGCCACGTGGAGGCCGAGGAGGTCACCTCCGAGGTCTTCCTGCGCGCCTGGCAGCACTGGCCGCTGTCCGGCCAGCGCGGGCCGGGCTGGTTGTACCGCACCGCCGCCGACGTCGTGGCTGAGCACCTGCGCAGCCGTGCGCACCGCGACCACGTCGTGCAGCACCTGCAGCGGGTGGTGAGCGCCGTCGCGCACGACGGCGCTCACCACGGCGGGCAGGGCCAGGGCGCGGAGGTGCGCATCGAGCAGGCCGCTGCCGCGGCCGCACTGCTGCAGCTGAGCGGGGCGGACCGGGAGATCCTGCTCGCGCTGTCCTGGGACGGGTTGAGCACGCCGGAGCCGGCGCAGGTGCTGGGCTGCAGCGTGGCGGCGGCCCACGTGCGCGTGCACCGCGCCCGCCGCCGCCTGGCCGCGCTGAGCGGCGCTGCCCGTGCCGAGGACCCGCGCGCCGCGACCGCACCACCCGCTCCACCGGATCCACCTGCCGCCAGGGAGCCCACGACCCTCGAGCCCCCCGCCGGGACTGCCCGCCGTGCCCGGCGGGCTGGGGCCGTCTGCGGTCCCGGGGCCGTGCCCGGCGCCGTGCCCGATGCCCAGGAGGAGCTGCGATGAGCCCGCGCCCCCGGTCCCGCCCCCGGGCGCCCCGGCACGAGGTGCTCGAGGCGCTGGACCCGCTGCTCGCCCAGCACCCTGCTCAGGACGCCGGGCAGCACCCCGCTGGGCGCACCGCAGCGGCACGGGCTGAGCAGCCCTCGCCCGAGCAGCCCTCGCCCGAGCAGGTGCACCGGGCGCACGAGCGGTTGCTGGCGCTGGCACTGGCCCACCCCCGCGGTGCGGGTGAGGTCGGCGTCGCCCCCGCGGGCGAGAACGCGCTGCACCGCGACGCTTCGGTGCGTCCCGCGCGCGGCAGGCGGGGGTGGCGCCCGCGGCGCTGGATCGCCGCCGGTACCACCGGCCTCGCTCTCGGCGCCGCGGTGGCGCTCGGTGCCGTGGTGCTGCCCGGGGTGCCGGGAGGCTCGCCGCAGGCGGCGTTCGCGTCCTGGACGGCGGTGCCCGCGGCGCTGGCGGTGGCCGACGTGCCCGCTGCCGGGCAGGCGTGCAAGGACCGGAACCCCGGCCAGGACACCGCCGCCTCCCCCCTGCTGCCCACCGGTGCGCAGATCCAGGCGATGGGCACCGTGCTGGCCGAGCGGCGCGGTGCCTACACGTACACGCTGCTGGCCGGGGGCGGTTGGCTCGCGGAGTGCCTGAGCGG
>NZ_JAAALM010000329.1 GCF_009906395.1 Kineococcus indalonis | reverse complement strand
GGGCCTGGCCGGTCCCGGCGGACACCAGCGCCGGGCCGGCCAGGCCCAGCGAGCTGCGCCCGCCGGCCGCCACGCCCAGCAGCGCGCTGCGCAGCAGCAGGCCCGCCGAGGCGCGCGAGGGCCGCTGCGGGCGCCGCGCGGCGGTGCCCGCGCGCAGGGAGGGCAGGTCCACGATCGCGGCCCGCCCGTGCGCGGCCGGCGGGTCCAGCGCCCGCAGCGCCGCGTGCGCGGTCACCCCGTACGCCAGGTGCGGCAGCGCGTCGGAGACCCAGTCCTGCGCCGTCCACGTGCGCAGGTCGGTGACGCCCAGGGCGTGCGCGGGCAGGTCCGTGGCCGCCATGGCCAGCGCGCCGGTGACGACGCCGCCCACCCCGGCGGGCATGCGCAGCCCGGCGGCGCGGGCGAGGCCGACGAGCTTGCCGACGCCCACCCCCGCCGCGTAGCCGGACAGGGCGCCCAGGGCGGTGGTGCGGTGCTCGCGCTCGGCGCCGCGGCCGCCGACCGGGCGCCCGAGCCGCTCGGCCAGCGCGGTGACCGTCTGCTCGGGCACGGTGCTCGGCGCCCGGCCGCGCACGGCCACGTCGCCGTACGTGACGGCGTTCAGGACGGTGGTGCCGGCGGCACCGGCCACCGCGCCGGCGAGGACGGTGTGGACCGGGCGGCGCGGGCGCGGGGAGCTGGTTCGGGTCACCGCGCCACTGTGCTGCCGTCCCGGGCCCTCGGCCACTCGGCGGCCGGGTCCCGGGACGGGGCGCGGGAGGGTCAGCGCACGTGCTCGCGCAGGAACGCGGTGGTGCGCTCCCAGGCCAGCTCGGCGGACTCGCGGCGGTAGTTGGGCCGCTCGTCGTTGTAGAAGGCGTGCGGGGCGGGGTACACCTCGAAGCGGGCCGGCACCCCGGCCTGCTCGCGGAGGCGCTGCTCGGTGGCGCGCACGGCCTCCAGGGGCACGGAGGAGTCCTCCTCGCCGAAGTGGCCCAGCACCGCCGCCCGCAGCCCGGAGAAGTCCGTGTCGGGCCCGGGCACGCCGTACCAGGGCACCGCCGCGCCGACCCGCTCGCCCTGCTGCGCGGCCAGCGCCAGCACGAAGGCCCCGCCCATGCAGAAGCCGACGGCGCCGACGGTGGAGGAGGTGGTCTCCGGGCGCTGCAGCAGGTGGGTCACCGCGCCGGCCAGGTCGCGGGCGGCGCGCTCGGGGGGCAGTTCGGTCATGAAGCGCGCCGCCTCCTCGGAGTCGTGCGTGGTGCGCCCGCCGTACAGGTCGGGGGCCAGGGCGACGAAGCCCTCGGCGGCGAGGCGGTCGACGATGCCGGCGACGTGGTCGGTCAGGCCCCACCACTCCTGCACGACGATGACGCCGGGGCCGCTGCCGGAGCCCGGCACCCGCAGGTAGCCGTGCGCGTGGCCGCTCTCGGAGGCGGAGTCGAAGGTGACGTTCTGGCGGGGGTTGGCGTGCTGCTCGTGGCTCACGGCAACGATGGTGCCCCGTGCCGCCGCGCGCCGCGCCCGGGGGTGTCGGTGCGGCTCGTTAGCCTTCGCTCGTACAGGTGTTCGCGCGGGGCCGTGCCCCGCGCCGGGTGTGGAGGTCGTGTGATCGCGTCGGTGCGCGGGCGGGTGCTCGCGGTGCGGCTGGACTCGGCGGTCGTCGAGGTCGGCGGGGTGGGGCTGCTCGTGCAGGCCGCCCCGGCCACCCTCGCCGCGCTGCGGGTCGGCGAGGAGGCGTCGCTGTCGACCAGCCTGGTGGTGCGCGAGGACTCCCTGACCCTCTTCGGCTTCGCCGACGCCGACGAGCGCGAGGTCTTCGAGGTGCTGCAGACGGTCTCCGGCGTCGGCCCGCGCCTGGCGCTGGCGGTGCTCGCGGTGCACCGCCCCGACGGCCTGCGCGCCGCGGTGGCCGCCGAGGACCACGCGGCCCTGGTGCGGGTGCCCGGCATCGGCAAGAAGGGCGCCCAGCGCCTGTGCCTGGAGCTGGGCGACCGGCTGGGCCCGCCCAGCGGCGCGCCGGCCCAGCTCGCGGCGGCCCCCGCCGACGACGACGCCCGCCGCAAGCAGGTCGTCGACGCCCTGGCGGGCCTGGGGTACCCGGTGAAGCAGGCCGGGGACGCGGTGGACGCGGTGACCGCCGACGACGCGGCCGGGGCGGGCGCGGTGGAGGACGTGCCGGCGGTGCTGCGCGCGGCGCTGCGCCACCTGTCGGGACGCTGAGCGAGCAGGGGAGGGGCACGTGAGCGAACGGATCGTCACGACCGGCGCCGACGAGGGCGAGCGCGCCGCGGAGTCGGCGCTGCGCCCGCACGGCCTGGAGGAGTTCGTCGGCCAGAGGGTCGTGCGCGAGCAGCTCTCGCTGGTGCTGGACGCCGCCAAGGCGCGCGGCGGCACCAGCGACCACGTGCTGTTCTCCGGCCCGCCCGGGCTGGGCAAGACGACCCTGGCGATGATCGTCGCCTCCGAGATGGGGGCGCCGCTGCGCCAGTCCAGCGGCCCGGCGATCCAGCACGCCGGGGACCTCGCGGCCGTGCTGAGCTCCCTGGACGAGGGCGAGGTGCTCTTCCTCGACGAGATCCACCGCATGGCGCGCCCGGCGGAGGAGATGCTCTACATGGCGATGGAGGACTTCCGGGTCGACGTGATCGTCGGCAAGGGCCCGGGGGCCACCGCCATCCCGCTGGAGCTGCCGCGCTTCACCCTCGTGGGCGCCACCACGCGCGCCGGCCTGCTGCCCGCGCCGCTGCGCGACCGCTTCGGCTTCACCGGCTACCTGGACTTCTACACGCCCGAGGAGCTCGTGCAGGTGCTGCGCCGCTCCGCTGCGCTGCTGGGGGTGCAGCTGACCGCGGAGGGCGCCGCCGAGATCGGCCGGCGCTCGCGGGGCACCCCGCGCATCGCCAACCGCCTGCTGCGGCGGGTGCGCGACTGGGCGCAGGTGCGCGGCTCGGGACTGGTGGACCGCCGCGCGGCCCGCGCGGCCCTGGAGGTGTACGAGGTCGACGAGCGCGGCCTGGACCGCCTGGACCGGGCGGTGCTGGACGCGCTGTGCCGCCGCTTCGGCGGTGGCCCGGTGGGCCTGTCGACGCTGGCGGTCGTCGTGGGCGAGGAGGCCGAGACGGTCGAGACGGTCGCCGAACCCTTCCTGGTGCGCGAGGGGCTGCTGGGGCGGACCCCGCGCGGGCGGGTGGCGCTGCCCGAGACGTGGGCGCACCTGGGCCTGACCCCGCCGCGCGACGCGCCGTGGCAGGTCCCGCCGGGGGCCGAGGAGCCCGAGGAGGGCGAGTCGGGCGCGGCGGCGGGCGGCGACGGCGCCTGAGGACCGGCCGCGTCGCTGTCCAGGGCCGTCCGGGTGACCCGTCTAGACTGCGCGGGCGGGTCGGGCGACCGGCGCCGGCCGGGGGGAGGAACCCGCGGGCGGTGCGCGGCGTTCAGCCCGCCGTGCCGGCACGAGGCCGGCACGGGCGCCGGTGAGCCGTCGAACCCACCGGTGCGGAGAGGGATGTCGTGGGTGGTGGCGGCGGTAGCCAGCTGATCTTCCTGGTGCTGATGATCGCCTTGCTGGTCTTCATGTTCAGCCGGACGCGCAAGCAGCAGCGGGCGCAGGCGGAGATGCAGGGCAGCGTCGGGCCGGGCGCGGAGGTCATGACGACCTCGGGCACCTACGGGACGGTCGTGGCCGTCGACGGCGACGTGGTGACCCTGGAGATCGCTCCCGGCGTGCGCACGCGCTGGGCGCGCCGCGCCGTGGCGCGCGTGGTGACGCCGGCCCTGTCGGCCCCCGGCGAGGTGCCCGGCGCGACCGCCGCCGGCGCCCCGGGCCAGGCGGGCGGCCTGGACCTGCGCAAGCCGGCCGCCGAGGGCGACGACCCGGCGGACGGCGGTGCGCCGCGGCTCTGAGCTCTCCCGCTGCCTTCCCGGTCCCGCACGGCGGTCACTGGTAAGACAGCACCCGTCCACGAAGAGTGACAAGCTTGCGTCCACCGGGTGACGACCGTCGCCTGGTGAGCGCCGTCCCGAGGTACCCAGTGTCCAACGACAGGCCCCCGCGCGTGCGCCGAGGCGCACCCCTCCGCCGACCCCGCCCCGGCCGCTTCCTGGCGGTGCTGGTGCTGCTGACCGCGCTCGTCTTCGGCGCCGTCGGCGCCGGCTCGATCTGGGGGGCCGCGCGGTGGGCGCCGGGTCTGGCCCTCGACCTCGAGGGCGGCACCCAGGTGGTCCTCACCCCGCGCGCCGTGGGCGGCGGGCAGGTCGACGCCGAGCAGGTGCAGCGCGCCGCCAACATCATCCGCCAGCGCGTGGACGCCACCGGGCTGTCCGAGTCGCAGGTGCAGGTGCAGGGCGGGCAGAACATCTCGGTGTCCATCCCCGGGCGGGCCAGCCGCGAGCAGCTGGACCTGATCGCCCGCTCCGCGCAGCTGCGCATGCGCGTGGTGCTCTACGCCGAGCCGGTCGCCCCGCCCGCCGCCCCGGCGCCCACGGGCACGCCCACCGACGGCGCGACGCCCACCGACGGCGCCACGCCCGCGCCCACCGACGGCGCCACGACCGCGCCCACGGACGGCGCCACCCCGGGCGACGCGGCCACGGCCTCGCCGGCGGCGACCCCGGAGCCCACCCAGAGCGCCGACGGCGCGGCCGCCCCGGCGGCCCTGCAGCAGGCCGGCAC
>NZ_JAAALM010000328.1 GCF_009906395.1 Kineococcus indalonis | reverse complement strand
CTCCAGCGGCACGGCCCCGCGCGCGAGGGCCGGCACCAGCGGCAGCGGCACCCGCACGCGCACCGTGGCCGCCACCGCCGCCTGCGGGGTGCGGCACGGGCGCGCCGCGCACTCCAGCACCAGCGCACCGGGGCCGGCGGCGAAGCCCTGGTCGCCCAGCGCCAGCGCCACCGCCGCCTGCGCGCGCGCCGCGGCCCGCTCGTCCCCGCTGGTGGTGGCCAGCACCCGGGAGGCCTCGCGCGCCCCGGCCTCCGCGGCGAACGTGGCCGCCTGCACCCGGCCCAGCGCCAGCACCAGGTACGCCAGCGGCACCAGCAGCAGCACCCCGACGGCGAGGAGCTCCACCGCCGCGCTGCCCCCGTCCCGGCAGCCGCCGCCCGGCACCGGGCCGCCGCCCCGCATCAGGGCGCCCCTTCCAGCGCGGCGTGCCCGCGCACCACCAGCACCCGCGCCGGGCCCAGCAGCCCCGCCACCGGCAGCGGGGCGCGCACCTGCACCCGCACCACCGGCCCGGCCGGGGAGTCCAGCACCGCGGCCGTGACGTCGTCCGCGTAGCGCGCCGGCAGCGAGGCCGCCAGCACCTCCCGGGTGCGCTGGGCGCCCAGCTCCGGCGAGCTGCCGGCCAGCGCGCCGTACCGGGCGCCGGCGCCGGCGCAGTCGGTGGCGGTGGCCCGCACGTGCTGCACCACCGCCAGCTGCAGCACGGCCGCGAACAGCAGCGCCAGCACCCCGGCCACCGCGGCGAACTCCGCGACCGCCGAGCCCTCCTCGCCCCGGAGCCCGGGCGGCCCCGCGAGCGCCGGGTCCTCGACGGGCGGTCCCGCGACGGGCCGGTTCACGGGCGCCCGCTCACAGCTGCCCGACGACGGCGTCCATGGACTGCGTGAACACCTGCTGCAGCCGCGGGCCGGCCACGGCCCACAGCGCGACGACGAGGCCGGCGGTCATCAGGGTGACCAGCACCCAGCCGGGCACGTCGCCGCGGTCGCCGCCGGTGCGCGCCAGGGCGCGGGCGCGGCGCAGCGGGCGCGAGGCGCGGGGCGCGGGGCGCCCGCAGCGCTCGCGGGGGTGGTTCTCGGACACGGTTCTCCTCGGGGTCTCGACACGACGGGGGAAGGGCTCGGGACAGGACGGGCTCGGCGGGGACCTCACGGGCCCAGGTCCAGCTGCGCCAGGCCGGGGAAGACCGCGAACACGACCGTCACCGGCAGCACCCCGAACACCACGGGCACGAGCATCCGCACCTCGCGGCGCCCGCCCTCCTCCAGCAGCCGGCGGCGGCCGGCCTCGCGGGCGTCGGCGGCCTGCGCGCGCAGCACCCCGGCCAGCGGGCTGCCCGTCTCCACCGCCACCGCCAGGCCCTCGGTGAACCGCGACAGCGCCGGCACGCCGAGGCGCTCCGCCGTGCGCGACAGCGCCTCCAGCAGCGGCACGCCCGCGGCCGCCTCGGCCAGCGCGCGGCGCAGCTCCGCCGGCAGCGCACCGCCGCCGGCGGCCACCCGCTCCAGGGCCGCGGCCACGCCCTCGCCGGCCCCCACCGACAGCGCCAGCAGCTCCGCCACGGCCGGCAGGTCCTCGGCGACCTCCTCGCGGCGGCGGCGCACCGCGCGCGCCAGGGCCGCGTCGCGCAGCAGGGCGCCGGCGAGGGCACCGGTGAGCACCAGCGCCACCGCCCCCACCGCCGAGGGGTCGCCGCGCAGCACCGCCAGCCACCACAGCAGCGCCCCGGCGCCGGCACCGGCCAGCGCCCACAGCACCTGCTCGGCGCGGTGCTGGGCCACCTCGCGGGCGGGGTCGAGCACGTCCAGGCGCGAGCGCACCACCGCCGCGGACCCCAGCAGCGCACCGCAGGCGCCGGCCGCCGCGTCCAGCGCCGCGCGCGCCGCCGAGCGCCAGCCGGGCCGCACCGGGCGCGACAGGTACGGGGCGATGCGCGCCTCCAGCGACGGGGTGCGCCGCCACGGCGCGCCCGCCAGCACCAGCAGCGCACCCGTGCCGCCGGCAAGGCCCAGCAGCGCCCCGGTCCCCGACGGCGTCACCGCAGCACCCGCCGCGGTTCGGGCAGCCGACCCAGCCGCACCATCACCCGGTACGACAGCACCGTGGCCAGCGCCCCGCCGCCCAGCACCGCGGCACCGGCGGGGGTGTCGTAGGCCTCCAGCGACCCCGGCCGGGTGGCGAGCAGCGCCAGCACCAGCCACGGCGCGGCCGCCGCCAGGCGCGCGGCCGACACCGTCCAGCTCTGCCGCGCCAGCAGTTCCGCGCGGGCGCGCTGGTCCTCGCGCAGGTACGCCGACAGGGTGCGCAGCGTGCCGCCCAGGTCGCTGCCGCCCACCTGGCGCGTCATGCGCAGCACGGCGGCCAGCCGGTCGAACACCGGGTCGGCGACCTGCTCGCGCAGGTGCGCCAGCTCCGCGTCGAACGCGCCGCTGGCCCGGTACCCGGCGGCGAAGCCCGCGAACGCCGGGCGCAGCCGCTGCGGGCCGCGCACCGCGAGCGCGCACACCGCGTCCGGCAGCGAGGCGCCCGCGCGCACCGAGGCGGTCAGGGCGTCGACGACGTCGGGCCACTCGCGCGCCCGCTCGGCGCGCCGGCGCCGGGCCCGCGAGCGCAGCGCTGCGAACGGGGCCAGCGCCCCCGCGGCCGCGGCCGGCACCGCCAGCACCACCGCGCCGGTCAGCGCGGGCACCAGCAGCAGCCCCGCCGCGGCGGCGGCCGCACACCCCAGCAGCAGCACCGCCACCGGCACGTCGGCCAGGCCCGCCGCGTCCAGCAGGCGGCGCAGCGCCCGCCGCGGCACCCGCGGTGCGCGCGGGCCGCGCTCCCAGCAGGAGAACCAGACGCAGAACGTCCCGGCGCCCAGCAGCGCACCGGCCAGCAGCCCACCCGAACCGCCCACGTCAGCCCCGCCCCGTCAGCAGCGCGGCCACGTCGAAACCGGCGCGGGCGAACCGCTCCCGGTGCGGGGGCCAGCCCTGCTCGCGCAGCAGCGGCGCGTCCGGGCCCGCGGCGCGGCGGAACAGCGGCGCGGTCTCCACCACCCCGCCCTCCACGCGACCGGTGACGGCGAGCACCTCCTCCACCCGGCGCCGGCCGTCGGCGCCCAGCGCGGTGTGCACCACCACGTCGATCGAGGAGGCCACCGCGGGCACCACGAAACCGCTGGTGACGTTCTGCCCGGCCAGCAGCGGCAGCGTGCACATCTTCGCCACCGCACCGGCGGCGGAGTTCGCGTGGATCGTGGCCGCCCCGGGCAGCCCGGAGTTCAGCGCCACGAGCAGGTCCAGGCTCTCCTCCTGGCGCACCTCGCCCACGACGAGGCGGTCCGGGCGCATCCGCAGCGCCTCCTTCACCAGGCGCCGCAGCGGGACCTCGCCGCGACCCTCCAGGTTCGGCTGGCGGCACTGCATCGCCACGACGTCGCGAGCGGGCACCTGCAGCTCGAACACCTCCTCGCACGTGACGATGCGCTGCTGCGCGGGCACGGCGGCCAGCAGGCAGTTCAGCAGGGTCGTCTTGCCCGCCTGGGTCGCCCCCGAGACCAGCAGGTTCAGCCCCGAGGCGACGGCGGCGGCCAGGAACCGCGCGGCCTGCGCCGACAGCGAGCCCAGCACCACGAGGTCCTCCAGGCGGTGGGCGCGGGCGACGAACCGGCGCACGTTCACCGCCCAGTGCCGGCGGGTGATGTCGGGGATCACCACGTGCAGGCGCGAGCCGTCCGGCAGCGAGGCGTCCACGAACGGGCTGGAGAGGTCCACGCGCCGGCCGGTGCTGGCCAGCATCCGCTCCACCAGGTCCGCGACCGCGTCCTCCTCCAGGATCGTCGTGGTCAGCTCGGCGACGCCGCGGCGGGCGACGAACACCTTGCCGGGTTCGTTGATCCAGATCTCCTCGACCTCGGGGTCGTCGAAGTACCGCTGCAGCGGCCCGTACCCGGACACCGCGGCGACGACCTCGCGCACCGCGGCGTCCCGGTCGGGCAGGAACGGCAGGGAACCGTCCAGCGAGCGCAGGTCGTAGCCGGTGACGGCCTCGTCGACGAGGGCGTGCACCTGCTCGGGCGTGGCGCGGAACCCCCCGGCGGAGATGCGGCGGCGCAGTTCCCGGCGCACCTGGTCCTCGACCAGCCGCACGGCCTCCACGTCCACCACCCCCTCCTGAGGAACGCCGCGAAACCCCGCGAAACCCCGAGGGGACCTCCCGCGGGGAACCCCGCGGACCCCCTCCGCGGCCCGGTCACGGTAGGCGCGCGGGCGCCGCGGGCGTTCGGGTGATGTGGACAACCCCCGCGGGCCGCGCGGCCTGTGGGCGGAGCGGGTCGCGGTCCGCGCGGCGGGCACCCTGCCGGGGTGCGCCTGCGGTTGACCGTCGTCGGCGTCGGTGGCCCGGCGGGCACCGACGTGCTCGTGGAGGCACCCGTGGGCACGGCCCTGGCGGCCGTGCGCGCCCGCCTGGAGGAACTGACCGGCCCGTGGCCGGGCGCGCCGCGCGCCGGCGGCCAGGACGTCACCGGCGCCGTCCTGGGCGTGCCGCCGCTGCTGCAGGGCGCCGTGCTGGACGTCGGCCCCCCGCAGGTCGGTGCCCCGGCCGGCCCCCCGCAGGTCGGTGCCCCGGCCGGGGCACCCGCCGGTCCTCCCCCGCCGGCGGGTGCCCCCG
>NZ_JAAALM010000327.1 GCF_009906395.1 Kineococcus indalonis | reverse complement strand
CCCCAGGAGAGGACCCGGCGTGCTCGCACCCGCCACCACCCAGGACGGCACCCACCCGCGGCCCCAGCTGCTGCGCGAGCGCTGGACGGACCTGTCCGGCACGTGGCAGCTGGCCCTCGACGACGAGCGCCGCGGGCTCGGCGCCCGCTGGCAGCACCTGGCCGACCCCGGCGAGCGCTCGGTCTTCGACCGCGACGTCGTCGTGCCCTACCCCCCGGAGTCCCCCGCGTCCGGGGTCGGCGAGACCGGCCCGCACCCGGTCGTGTGGTACCGGCGCACCCTGCGCCTGGCCGACGTGGACGGCTGGGAGGCGGTGCGCGAGGGCCACCGCGTCGTGCTGCGCTTCGGCGCCGTGGACCACGCGGCGCAGGTGTGGCTGGACGGCGCGCTGCTCGGCGGCCACGAGGGCGGGCAGACGCCCTGGCACGTCGACCTCACCGACGTCCTGGACCCGGCCGACCCGGGAGCCGAGCACGTCCTCGTCGTGCGCGCCGAGGACGACCCGCGCGACGTCACCCAGCCGCGCGGCAAGCAGGACTGGCAGGACGAGCCGCACGACATCTGGTACTTCCGCACCACCGGCATCTGGCAGCCGGTGTGGTGCGAGGTGGTGCCCCCGCTCGCCGTCGAGCACCTGACGTGGACGCCCGACGTGCCCGCCGGGGCGGTGCACCTGGACCTCTCCCTCACCGCCGCGCCGACGGGGCCGGTGGCCGTGGACGTGCGCCTGGAGCTGGGCGGGCGGGTGCTCGCCGAGCACCGCGTGCGCGTCGAGCAGCAGCACACCCGCACCACGGTGACGCTGCCGGCGATGGCCAACGGCCAGGGCCTGCAGCAGCTGCTGTGGTCGCCCGAGCACCCGCGGCTGGTCGACGCCGCGGTGCGCGTGCTGGCCGGGGAGGAGGTCCTCGACGAGGTGGCCAGCTACCTGGGGCTGCGCAGCGCGGGCACCGGCGGCGGGGCGTTCCTGCTCAACGGCCACCCGTACTACGTGCGCTCGGTGCTGGAGCAGGGCTACTGGCCCGCCTCCCACCTGGCCGCCCCCGACGCGGCGGCGCTGCGCCGCGAGGTCGAGCTGATCAAGGAGCTCGGCTTCAACGCCGTGCGGGTGCACCAGAAGGTCGAGGACCCGCGCTTCCTGCACTGGGCGGACCGCCTGGGCCTGCTGGTGTGGGGGGAGACCGCCAACGCCTACGCCTTCACCCCGCAGGCCGTGCAGCGGCTGACGCGCGAGTGGATGGAGGTGGTCCACCGCGACGCCGGCCACCCCTGCGTCGTCACGTGGGTGCCGCTCAACGAGAGCTGGGGCGTGCAGCACATCGCCGCCAGCAGCGCCCAGCAGCACTACGCCACCGGCCTGGCCGCGCTCACGCGCGCGCTGGACCCCAGCCGCCCGGTCGTCAGCAACGACGGGTGGGAGCACACCGACAGCGACCTGTGGACCGTGCACGACTACGCCGACACCGGCGCCGAGCTGGCCGGGCGCTACGGCTCGGCGGCGGCCGTGCGGGAGCTGCTGGCCGGCACCGGCCCGGCCGGGCGGCGGCTGCGGCTGCCCGGCGGCGCCGAGCGCGGCCAACCGGTGATGCTCACCGAGTTCGGCGGGGTGCGCTACGCCCCGGCCGCGCCCGCGGGCACCACGTGGGGGTACTCCACCGCCGCCGACGCCGAGGACTTCGCCGCGCGCCTGGCGGACCTGCTCGCCGCCGTGCACGCCTCCCCGGTGCTGGCCGGCTTCTGCTACACGCAGCTGACCGACACCGTGCAGGAGGCCAACGGCCTGCTCGACGAGGACCGCCGGCCCAAGCTGCCGGTCGAGCGCATCCGCGCGATCATCACCGGCGAGCAGCCGGGCTGACCCGCCCGCACCCGTGCGCGCCCGGCGCAGCGGCGGTCTGGACCGCCGCTCCGCCGGCCTACTCCGCCGCGGCGCCGGTGGGTGCCGCGGCGGGCTCGGCGGACCCGGCGGCCAGCCGGCCCTGCTCCCCGCGCGCCCACGCCAGCGCCTGCGCGGCCGGCAGCGGGCGGGCGAACAGGTAGCCCTGCAGCTCGTCGCAGCCCATGGCGCGCAGCCTCGCCGCGGTGCGCGCGTCCTCCACGCCCTCGGCGACGACGACCAGCCCCAGCCGGTGCGCCAGCGCGATGACGGAGGAGACGATGACCTCGTCCTCGGGGTGCGCCATGAGGTCGCTGACGAACTGGCGGTCCACCTTCAGCTCGTGCACGGCCAGGCCGCGCAGGTGCACCAGGCTCGTGGCGCCCGCGCCGAAGTCGTCCACCGAGACGCGCACGCCGCGCTCGCGCAGGCGCTGCACGGTGCGCCGCGCCCCGGCCGGGTCCACGACGATCGCCGTCTCGGTGATCTCCAGCACGAGCTGCTCGGGGGGCCAGCGCGTCAGCGCCAGCGCCTCCTCGACCATGCCCAGCAGCCCCTCGTCGAGGCTGGCGGCGCTGATGTTCACCGAGACCGTCGTGTCCAGCCCGTGCGCCCGCCACGTCGCCACCTGCCGCACCGCGGTCAGCAGCACCCAGCGGGTCAGGGCGTGGATGAGGCGGGTGCGCTCCACGAACGGCAGGAACGCCGCCGGCGGCAGCAGGCCGCGGGTGGGGTGCTGCCAGCGCACCAGCGCCTCGAAGCCCAGCAGCCGGCCGTCGCCGGCCACCTTCGGCTGGTAGTGGACGACGAGCTGGTCCTCCTCCATCGCCTGGCGCAGCTGCCCGAGGACCTCCAGGGCACCGGTGGAGTGCTGGTCCTGCTCGGCGTCGTAGCGCAGCACGCCGGCGCGGGCGCGCTTGGCCGCGTACATCGCCACGTCGGCGTGCTGGAGGAGCTCCTCGGCGGAGGTGCCGTCGGCGCCGGCCACGGCGATGCCGATGCTGCCCTGCACGTCCAGGGGCACCTCGCCGGAGGTGAAGCCGCCGATGGACAGCGCCGCCAGCAGCCGCTTGGCCAGCACCTCCAGCTCGGCGCCGTGGGCCGGGGAGGGCACCAGCACGGCGAACTCGTCGCCGCCCAGGCGGGTGACCTGCGCCTGCGGGCCGGCGGTGCGCTGCAGCACGGTGGCGACCTGCCGCAGCAGCGCGTCCCCGGCGGTGTGCCCGAGGGTGTCGTTGACGTCCTTGAAGCCGTCCAGGTCCAGCAGCAGCAGCCCCGGCGAGGCGCCGCCGGCCAGCAGCCGGGCCACCCGCCCGGTCAGCGCGGCGCGGTTGCCCAGGCCCGTCAGGGCGTCGGTGAGGGCCACCCGGGCGCTGCGCCGGTCGCGGTGGCGCACGACGGCGACCAGCAGCACGGCAGCCACCGCCGTCACGACGACCACGCTCGTCCAGGCGGTCCAGGCAGCGTCCACGCGAACCCATCGGCACGCGCGCCCCCGCTCCTGAACGGGCCGGTCGGGTGACGCCCCGGCCGGGGGCGGGCCGGTGCGGGCGCCGGCAGCGGGCTCAGGCGCCGGCGGGCACGTTCCAGCGGCTCAGCACGGGGCGGCCGTGCTCGTGGCCCAGCTCGCCCCAGGTGCCGGCGTCCAGGGCGAACAGCGCCCCGGCGGTGGGCGACAGGCCCAGCCAGCACGCTGCCAGCACCCGCAGGAAGTGCCCGTGCGCGACGAGGACCACGTCCCCGCCGTCCCCGCCGTCGGCCGCGGCGGCGCGGGCCAGCGCGGCGCGGGCGCGCACGGCCACCTGCTGCACCGTCTCGCCCGGGGTGGCGCCGGGCACGACGCCGTCGTGCCACACCGACCACGGCCGGCCCAGCTCCTCGGAGACCTCCGCGGTGGTGCGGCCCTCGTAGCCGCCGTAGTCCCACTCCACGAGGTCGTCGTCGACCTCGACGGGGGCGGCGGCGGCCAGGCCCGCCAGCTCGGCGGTGCGCCGGGCGCGGGTGCGCGGGCTGGTGAGGACCAGGGCCAGCCTGCGCCCGGCGAAGGCCGGGGCCAGGGCGCGGGCCTGCTCCTCCCCCACCGCGGTCAGCGGCACGTCGGTGGTGCCGGTGTGCTGCCCGGACAGGCTCCAGGCGGTCTGCCCGTGGCGTACGACGAGGATCGACACCCCGCCGACGGTAGTCGCACCGTGCGCTCCCGGCGCCCCCGGTGGTGAGATGTGCGCGTGACCGAGAACCCCGCACCCCTGCCCGACGCCCCGTTCGGGGACGTGCTGACGGCCAACGCCGACTACGCGCAGGCGTTCACCGACCCCGGCCGCCCCGGCGTGGCCGGCCGCGGGCTGGCCGTGCTGACCTGCATGGACTCGCGCATCGACCCGCTGGGGGCGCTGGGCCTGGTGCCCGGCGACGCGAAGATCCTGCGCAACGCCGGCGCCCGCGTGACCGACGACGTGCTGCGCACCCTGGTGCTGGCGACCTACCTGCTGGGCGTGCAGCGCGTCCTGGTGCTGGCGCACACCGACTGCGGCATGACGAAGAACACCGACGCCGACGTGCACGCCAAGGTCCTGGCGCAGGGCGTGGACTCGCGCAGCATCGAGTTCCGCACCATCGCCGACCAGGGGGCGACGCTGGCGCAGGACGTGCAGCGCATCCGCTCCTGGCCGTTCCTGCCCGCGGCGATGCCGGTGGCCGGCGGCGTCTACGACGTGCGCACCGGGCGCGTGCGCATCGTCGTGGACGCCGACGACGACGCGGGCGCGACGGGGGCCGGGGGCTCCTGAGG
>NZ_JAAALM010000326.1 GCF_009906395.1 Kineococcus indalonis | reverse complement strand
GGGGGAGGGCATGAGCACCCAGAGCACCCAGAGCACCGAGAGCGCCCGGAGCGCCGAGGGCTTCCGCGACCTGCGCAGCGCCGAGCCGGCCGGGCGGCCGGGGCCGGCGGTCATCACCGGATCGGAGTCCGGCATCGGCCGGGCCATCGCGGTGGAGCTGGCCCGCCGCGGCCACGACGTGGGCGTCACGTGGTTCCGCGACGAGTCCGCCGGGGAGGAGACCGCGCGCCAGGTGCGCGAGCTGGGCCGGCGCGTGGAGGTGCGCCACCTGGACCTGCGCGACCTGCCGGCGGCCGCGGACGTCGTCGACGAGCTCGCCGAGGCCCTGGGGGGCCTGGAGGTCCTGGTCAACGACGCCGGCACGGGCACCTCCACGCCGCTGCTGGAGCTGTCCTTCGACGACTGGCGCGAGGTGATCGCCACCGACCTGGACGGGGCGTTCCTGTGCCTGCAGCGCGCGGCGCGGCGGATGGTCGCCGCCGGGCGCGGCGGGCGGATCGTGAACATCACCAGCGTGCACGAGCACCAGCCGCGGGTGGGCGCGGCGCCGTACTGCGCGGCCAAGGGCGGGCTGGGGCTGCTGACGCGCACGGCGGCGATCGAGCTGGCCGAGCACGGCATCACCGTCAACGCCGTGGCCCCCGGCGAGATCGCCACCCCGATGACGGGGCAGGAGGACCAGGACCCGCACACCGAGGAGCGCCCCGGGGTGCCGCTGCGCCGTCCGGGTGACGCCCGCGAGATCGCGGCGGTGGTGGCGCTGCTGTGCTCGCCGGAGGGCTCCTACGTCACCGGCGCCTCGTACGCGGTGGACGGCGGGATGCTGCAGATGGGGCCGATGGCCGGCTCGCACCTGACCTCCGACGACTGGCGCCGCCCCTGAGGCGGGCGCGCGCCCGGGGCCGGCCGGGCGGGGTAGGTGACCCTTTCTTGACTCGTTCCAGACTGGCCTGGTGGGATCGGGGGGTGCACGACCACACGACGACCCCGGGCGCGCAGGCGGCGGAGCACCGCCTGCGCGCCCGCGGCCTGCGGGCCACCCGCCCCCGCGCGGTGGTGCTGGGCGTGCTCGACGGCGCGGCAGCCGCCGGCGAGCACCTCGCGGTGGCCCAGGTCGTCGACCGGGCCCGCGCGGTGCTGGCGACGGTGTCGACGCAGGCGGTCTACGACTGCCTGGACGCCCTCACCCGCGCCGGGCTGGCCCGGCGCATCGAGCCCGCCGGGCACCCGGCGCGCTTCGAGGCGCGGGTGGGCGACAACCACCACCACCTGGTGTGCCGCGAGTGCGGGCGCACCGTCGACGTCGACTGCACCGTCGGCCCTTCACCCTGCCTCTCCCCCTCCGACACCGCGGGTTTCGCGGTGGAGGAGGCCGAGGTGGTGTTCTGGGGGCGGTGCCCGCAGTGCCGGGACGCTCAGGCAGCACCCGGGACGAGAAGACCCGCCGCGCAGCAGCGGGAACGACCACGAGAGGAAGCGCGATGACCGACGTCGCCAGCCAGCCGTCCGCCCCGGGCGACGACCGGCCGGTCCTGACCAACCGTCAGGGCCACCCCGTCTACGACAACCAGAACCAGCGCACCGTCGGCGCCCGCGGCCCGGCGACCCTGGAGAACTACCAGTTCCTCGAGAAGATCAGCCACTTCGACCGCGAGCGGATCCCCGAGCGCGTCGTGCACGCGCGCGGCACCACCGCGTACGGCTACTTCGAGGCCTACGGCTCCCTCGGCGACGAGCCGATCGCCAAGTACACCCGCGCCAAGCTGTTCCAGCAGGCCGGCAAGCGCACCGACCTGGCGATCCGCTTCTCCACCGTCGCCGGCGGCCGCGACTCCTCCGAGTCCGCGCGCGACCCGCGCGGCTTCGCGGTGAAGATGTACACCGAGGACGGCAACTGGGACCTCGTCGGCAACAACCTCGGCGTCTTCTTCATCCGCGACGCGATCAAGTTCCCGGACTTCATCCACTCGCAGAAGCCGGACCCGGTGACCTTCGAGGCTTCGGTGGCGCAGCGCGCCTTCGACTTCTTCAGCCAGACCCCCGAGGCCATGCACATGGTCACGCTGGTCTTCAGCCCCCGCGGCACCCCGGCGTCCTACCGCTTCATGCAGGGCTTCGGCGTGAACACCTACAAGTGGGTGAACGCGCAGGGCGAGACCGTGCTGGTGAAGTACCACTGGCTGCCCAAGCAGGGCGTGAAGTCGTGGACCGCCGCCGACGCGGCCGCCGTGCAGGCGCAGACCCTGGGCGCGCACACCAAGGACCTCTACGACGCGATCGAGGCCGGCGACTACCCCGAGTGGGAGCTGCACGTCCAGGTCATGGAGGACCACGACCACCCCGAGCTGGACTTCGACCCGCTGGACGACACCAAGGTGTGGCCGGAGGAGCTGTTCCCGCTGCGCCCGGTCGGCAAGATGGTGCTGGACCGCAACGTGACGGACAACTTCTCCGAGAACGAGCAGATCGCCTTCGGCACCGGCGTGCTGGTGGACGGCCTGGACTTCTCCGACGACAAGATGCTCGTCGGGCGGACGTTCTCCTACTCCGACACCCAGCGCTACCGCGTCGGCCCGAACTACCTGCAGGTGCCGGTGAACCGCCCCAAGGTGCAGGTGAACACCAACCAGCAGGGCGGCCAGATGTCGATGGGCCGCGACAACGTCGGGTCCAACCCGCACGTGAACTACGAGCCGTCGATCACCGGGGGCCTGCAGGAGGCCACCTACCCCACGCACGACGAGCAGGGCCCGGTCATCACCGGCCGCCTGACCCGCAAGCGCATCCCCCGCACCAACGACTACAAGCAGGCCGGCGAGCGCTACCTGCTGTCGGAGCAGTGGGAGAAGGACGACCTGGTGAAGAACCTCGTGGGCGCGCTGGAGCAGTGCGACCGCGAGATCCAGGAGCGCATGGTCTGGCACTTCCTCATGTGCGAGGACGAGTACGGCCTGCGCGTGGGCGAGGGCCTGGGCATCTCCCCCGACGACGTGCGCCACCTGCCGCCGCTGGCCTCGCAGACCCTGAGCGAGGAGGAGCAGGCCCGCCTGGCCAACCTCGGCAAGAACGGCACCCGCGACGTCTCGGGCCTGACGATGACGCACTGCGTGCCCAACGAGCACGTCAGCGTGGCCGGCTGACCGGAGCCCCGGCAGCGGTCGCGACGGGCGCCGTCCCCTCCCGGGGGCGGCGCCCGTCGCCGTCCCCGGCGGTCCGCGGCGCGGGTCCGGCGCGCGCCGGTCCGCGGCGCCGGTTCAGCGCGCGCCGGTGCGCTCCTCGCGCGCGCGCCGCACCTCCCCGGCGTGGGCCTCCAGCAGGTCGGCCAGCGCGCGCAGCCGCTGCGCGACGCCGGCGCCCAGGGGGGTCAGCTCGTACTCCACGCGCGGGGGGATCGCGGTGACGACCTCGCGGGTGAGCATGCCGTCGCGCTCCAGGGCCTGCAGGGTCTGCGAGAGCATCTTCTCGCTGACCCCCTCGACCCTGCGGCGCAGCGCGTTGAAGCGGTAGCGGCCCTCCCCCAGCGCCAGCAGCACCAGGGAGGCCCAGCGGCTGGTGACGTCCTCGAAGGCGGCGCGGGAGGTGCAGCCGCGGGCGAAGACGTCCGCGACGAGCTGCTGGGCGGGGTGCTCGCTGCCGGTCACGCCCCCGATCGTAGGCACCGGCCGGAACAACCGGCGCTTTCTGACGGTTAGCGCCCTCACGAGCGACAGCGCCCACCGGAGGAGAGCACCATGACCACCCACGCCGTCACCGCCGCCAGCGGCAGGCTCGGCCGCCTCGTCGTCGAGGCCCTGCTCGAGCGCGGCGTCGCGCCCGGCGACCTCGTCGCCCTCGCGCGCACCCCCGCCAAGCTCGACGACCTCGCCGCGCGCGGGGTGCGGGTGCGCCGCGCCGAGCACTCCGAGCCGGACACCCTCGGCCCGGCGCTGGCCGGCGTGGACCGCGTGCTGCTGATCTCCGGCGACGCCCCCGGGGCGCGGGTGGAGCAGCACCGCAACGTCGTGCGGGCGGCCGCGGCCGCCGGCGTGCAGCGCATCGCCTACACGAGCATCCTGCGCGCGGACACCAGCGCCAACCCGCTGGCCCCCGACCACGCGGCCACCGAGGAGCTGCTGGCCGCCTCCGGCGTGCCGTTCACCGCGCTGCGCAACGGCTGGTACCTGGAGAACTACACCGACTCCCTGGAGCGCCACCTGGCCGCCGGCGAGGTCGTCGGCTCCACGCACGACGGGCGCGTCTCGGCCGCCACCCGCGCCGACTACGCCGCCGCCGCGGCCGCCGCGCTGCTGGCGGGGGGCACCGGCGACGCCGTGCACGAGCTGGGCGGGCCCTCCTTCACCCTCGCCGAGCTCGCCGCGACGATCACCGAGGTCACCGGCACGCCCGTGGCCCACCGCGACCTGAGCACCGAGGAGCACGTCGCGCACCTGCGCGCCGCGGGCCTGGACGAGGGCACCGCCGGCTTCGTGGCCGCCCTGGACGCCTCCACCGCGCGCGGGGAGCTGCACACCGACAGCCAGGACCTGCAGCGGCTCACCGGCCGCCCCGCCACCGCGCTGGCCGACGCGCTGCGCGCCGCCCGGGCCTGACGCCCCCGGAGCCGGGCCCGTCACCGGCGGGCCCGGCCGTGCAGGTCGCCGGGCGCCGGGCGAGGCTGGGGGCGATGGACACCG
>NZ_JAAALM010000325.1 GCF_009906395.1 Kineococcus indalonis | reverse complement strand
GAGCCCCGGCTGGTGCTCGACCCCGCCGAGGGCCTGCAGGTGGGCGTGCGGCGCACCCTGGAGGGCGCGCCCGTGCCCGAGTGGCGCGTGCTGGCCGTGCACGGCGGGCACCCGCCCTTCTGCGGCCCGGACTGGCTGCGCGCGGTGCACACCCACCTCGGCGCCGGCGAGCCGCTGCTGGTCAGCGTGCGCCGCCAGGGCCGCCTGCTGGCCTTCGGGGCCTTCGCCGTCCAGGGCGCCGGGCCCGGCGGCCACCGCCCGCTGGTGACGCTGCTCGGCGCCGGCGGCAGCGACTACGCCTCCGTGCTCACCGACCCCGACAGCCCCGTGCCCGCCGTGCGCCTGCACGCGGCCGTCCTCGACGCCGTGCACGGCGAGGTCCCCGGCGCCCTGTTCGACCTCGAGCAGGTCCTGGAGGACGACCCGCTGCTGGAGGCCGCCGCCGGCTGGGCCGCCGCGCGCGGCTACGGCGCCCGCCGGCTGCGCCAGGCCACCGTCCACGCCGTGCGCCTGCCCGCCACCGTCGCCGAGCACGACGCCGCGCTGGGCCGCCACGCCCGCCACGAGGAGCGCCGGCAGTGGCGCCGCCTGGCCGAGCGCGGCGAGCTCGTCGTCGTCGACGACCTCCTGGACGGGCTGGCGGCGCTGCGCGAGAGCCGCCCCGCCGCCGCCGAGGAGCGCCTGGGCGCCCTGCTGGCCGAGCTGGCCGACGTGGACGCCGCCCACCCCCGCGCCGCGCGGCGGCGCCAGCCCTGGCGCGGGGACTCCGGGCGCACCCTGGCGCAGTTCCTGCGCACCGCCCCGCGCGGGGTGGCCCAGCTGTCCGGCCTGCGCGTGGACGGGCGCCTGGTGGCCTACGCCTTCTGCCTGGCCGGCCCGCGCGCCCTGCACGGCTACGTGCAGTCCTACCGCGCCGAGGTCGCCGCCGCCGGGCCCGGCACCCTGCTGCTGCTGCGCGTGCGCCGGCGCGCCCTGCTGTCCGGCTACGGCGAGCTGGACCTGCTGCGCGGGGAGGAGGCCTACAAGCGCCGCTTCGAGCGCACCACCCGGCACACCGCCCGCCTGACCCTGGCCCCCGCCGGGCGCGAGCTGCTGCCCGCCGCGCTCGACCGCGCCGTGCTGCTGCGGCGCACCTACCGCGACCAGCTGCACCGCTCCCCGCGCCTGGGCCGCTCCGTGGACGCGCTGTCCACCGCCGGGGAGGCCGTGCGCGCCGACCTGGCCCGCCGGGCCGCCGCGGTGCGCACCGCCGGGCGGCGGGCCGCCGCGCTGAGCGGCGCCCGCGCGCGGCTCAGCGCGGGGCGTCCACCCGCACCCGGTCCACCGTCCACGCCCGGGCCCGCTCGCTGATCGTCACGCCCAGGCCCGGGCGCGACGACAGGTGCATGCGCCCGTCGCGCACCTCCAGGCGCTCCTCGAAGAGCGGGTGCAGCCAGTCGAAGTGCTCCACCCACGGCTCGATCGGGTACGCCGCCGCCAGGTGCGCGTGGATCTCCATGGCGAAGTGCGGGGCGAGCTGCAGGTGCGCGTGCTCGGCCAGCACGGCCAGCTTCAGGAACTGCGTGATGCCCCCGATGCGCGGCGCGTCCGGCTGCAGGACGTCGGCCGCCCCGGCGCGGATGAGCTCGTCGTGCTCGCGCACGCTGGTGAGCATCTCGCCGGTGGCGATCGCGGTGTCCAGCGAGCGGGCCAGCTGCGCGTGCCCCTCGGTGTCGTAGGCGTCCAGCGGCTCCTCGATCCACACCAGCCCGAACTCCTCCAGCGCCCGGCCCACCCGCTGCGCGGTCGGGCGGTCCCACTGCTGGTTGGCGTCCACCATGAGCGGCACGCCGTCGCCGACGTGCTCGCGCACCGCCCGCACCCGGCGCAGGTCCTCCCCGACGTCCGGCTGCCCCACCTTGACCTTGATGCCGCCCACGCCGGCGGCCAGGGTGCGGTCGGCGTTGGCCAGGACCTGCTCCAGCGGCTCGTGCAGGAACCCGCCGGAGGTGTCGTAGCAGCGCACCGAGTCGCGGTGGGCGCCCAGCAGCTTGGCCAGCGGCAGCCCGGCCCGCTTGGCCTTCAGGTCCCACAGCGCGATGTCCAGCGCCGCCAGGGCCTGCGTGGCGGCGCCGCTGCGGCCCACCGAGGCGCCCGCCCACACGAGCTTGGTCCACAGCCGGCCGGTGTCGCTGGGGTCCTCGCCGATCAGGTCCGCGGCCACCTCGCGGGCGTGGGCGAACTGCGCGGGCCCGCCGGCGCGCTTGGAGTAGCCGAAGCCCACGCCCTCCAGGCCCGCCTCGGTGCTCACCTCGGCGAAGAGGAGGACCACCTCCGTCATGGCCCGCTGGCGCCCGGTGAGCACCTTCGCGTCGCTGGTGGGCGCCCGCAGGGGCAGCACCACCGACGACAGGGTGACGGAGGCGATGCGGTCCACGACGGGGGAGCCGGGCGGCGCCGTGGACGCGACCCCGGTCGGTGCGGTGCGGGTCATGGCGTCCTCTCCTCGGCGGGCGCCGAGGACGGCGCGCGTCACCGGCGGCGGTGGCCCCACCGTAGGAAGCGCGCGAGATGCGTGTCCAGGAGCGTCACGGCATCGCGCGATGCCCTGCGCGCACCACGGTGAGCGCCACGCCCGGCCCCGCCGCGCGGCGGGCCCGGGCGCTCAGCCGGCGGCCAGCTCCGCGCGCGTGGGCGGGTTCGCGCCCGCGCGCGAGCAGGTGATCGACGCCGCGCGCACCGCCGTGCGCAGCACGTCCTCCAGCGCGTCCAGGCGCAGCGCCCGCAGGCCGCGCGCGCCCGCCGGGCCCAGCAGGTCGTGCTCGGCCAGCGCGTGCAGCAGCCCGGAGGTGAAGGCGTCCCCGGCCCCGACCGTGTCGACGACCTCGGTGGGCGGTGCCGGCACGCGCATCGCACCCGCACCGGCCACGGCCACCGCGCCGTCGCCGCCGCGGGTGACCACCACCAGCGCCGGGCCGCGGCGCTGCCAGCGCCGCGCCACCTCCACCACGTCCTCGCCCGGGCACAGCCAGGCCAGGTCCTCGTCGGAGGCCTTGACGACGTCGGCGGCGTCCACGAACGACTCCACCCGCACCAGCGCCTGCTGCGGGGTGCCCAGGAACGCCGGGCGCACGTTGGGGTCGTAGCTGGTGGTGGCCCGGCCCCGCCACGAGCGCAGCAGCTCCAGCGCCTGGCCCGCGCCCGGGTCCACGGCCGCGCCGATGGACCCGGTGTGCACCACGTCCAGCTCCGCCGGCAGCTGCGCCGGCGCCAGGCGCCACTGCAGGTCGAAGTCGTAGGAGGCGCGGCCCTGCTCGTCCAGCACGGCGCGCGCCACCGACGTGGGCAGCTCGTCCACCGCGCCGGGCACCAGCGAGACCGCCCCGGCCGCCAGGTGCCCGCGCAGCAGGCGGCCGCGCTCGTCGTCGCCCAGCCGGGTCAGCAGGGACACCTCGTGCTCCAGGCGCCCCAGGCCGTAGGCGACGTTCAGCGGGCTGCCGCCGGGGTGCTCGGACTCCTCGCCGGCGGCGGTGCGGACGACGTCGACGAGCGACTCGCCGACGACGAGGGCGCGGGCCCTCACCGCGGGCCGGTGAAGTCGACGGCGGAGTACGCGCGCAGCTTGGACAGCTTGTGCTCGGACTCCACGCGGCGGATCGTGCCGGACTTGGAGCGCATGACGATGCTGGAGGTGCTGATCGTGTCGCCGCGGTAGCGCACCCCGCCGACCAGCTCGCCGTCGGTGATGCCGGTGACGACGAAGTAGACGTTGTCGCTGGCCACGAGCGCGTGGGTGTCCAGCACCGCGTCCAGGTCGTGCCCGGCGTCGAGCGCCTTCTGCTTCTCGTCGTCGTCGCGCGGGGCCAGCCGGCCCTGGATGGTGCCGCCCAGGCAGTGCATCGCGCAGGCGGCGATGATGCCCTCCGGGGTGCCGCCCACGCCCATGAGCAGGTCCACGCCGGTGCCCTCGCGCGCGGCCATCACCGCGCCGGCCACGTCGCCGTCGGAGATGAACTTGATGCGCGCGCCCGCCTCGCGCACCTCCTGCGCCAGCTGCGCGTGGCGCGGGCGGTCCAGGATGCAGACCGTCACGTCCTCCACCCAGCGGTTCTTCGCCCGCGCCAGGCGGCGCACGTTCTCCTTCACGGGCAGGCGGATGTCCACCGCGTCGGCGGCCTCCGGGCCCGCGACGAGCTTGTCCATGTAGAAGACCGCGCTGGGGTCGTACATCGTGCCGCGCTCGGCCACCGCCAGCACCGCCACCGCGTTGGGCATGCCGCGCGCGGTCAGCGTGGTGCCGTCGATGGGGTCCACGGCCACGTCGCACTCCGCGCCCGTGCCGTCGCCGACGCGCTCGCCGTTGTAGAGCATCGGGGCGTTGTCCTTCTCGCCCTCGCCGATGACGACCGTGCCGTTCATGCTCACGGTGCTGATGAGGGTGCGCATGGCGTTGACCGCGGCGCCGTCGGCCTTGTTCTTGTCCCCGCGCCCCACCCACCGCCCGCCGGCCATCGCCGCGGCCTCGGTGACGCGCACGAGCTCCATCGCGAGGTTGCGGTCGGGGGCCTCGGTGCCCACGGCCAGCGCCGCGGGGAGGGGGGTCGAGGCGTTCTGGGACATGGGACCTCCACGGGCGGCGCGTCGTCGGGCCGCCAGCGTATCCGGCACCATGGGGGGCGTGAGCACGACCGGCGGCCCGCCCGCCCCCCATGGTGCCGGATAC
>NZ_JAAALM010000324.1 GCF_009906395.1 Kineococcus indalonis | reverse complement strand
GCCCTGGAGACCCCCGTGGAGTACGTCGTCGCCCGCATCGGCCGCCCGCACGGCGTGCGCGGCGAGGTGACCCTGGAGCTGCGCACCGACGCGCCGGAGGAGCGCTTCGCGCCCGGCGCCGTGCTGCGCACCGACCCGCCGGCGCGCGGGCCGCTCACCGTGGAGTCCGCCCGCTGGCACACCGGCACCCTGCTCGTCGCCTTCGACGGGGTCGCCGACCGCACCGCGGTGGAGGCCCTGCGCGACACCCTGCTGCTCGTGGACGTCGACGAGGGCGCCGGCGCCGAGGACGACGCCTGGTACCCGCACCAGCTGCGCGGCCTGGCGGCCGTGAGCGCCGACGGCACCGCCCTGGGCACCGTGGCCGACCTGCTCACCGGCACCGCCCAGGACCTGCTCGTGGTCACGGGCACCGACGGGCGCGAGGTGCTCGTGCCGTTCGTCGAGCGCCTGGTGCCCGTGGTGGACGTGCCCGGCGGGCGGGTGGTGCTCGACCCGCCCGGCGGGCTGTTCGCCGAGCTGCCCGGCGACGAGGACGCCGGCCGCGACGGGGACGCGGGTCGGGACGGGGGCGAGGGCTGAGCGTGCGCGTCGACGTCGTCACCATCTTCGGCGAGTACCTGGCACCGCTGTCGCTCTCGCTCATCGGCAGGGCCCGCGCGCAGGGCCTGCTGGACCTGCGCGTGCACGACCTGCGCGAGCACACCCGCGACCGCCACCGCACCGTGGACGACACGCCCTACGGCGGCGGGGCGGGCCTGCTGATGAAGCCCGAGCCGTGGGGGGAGGCCCTCGACGCCGTCCTGGCCGACCCGCCGCCGGCCGACGACGGGCGCGGGCCGGTGCTGCTCGTGCCCAGCCCGGCGGGGGAGGTCTTCACCCAGGCCGCGGCCGTGGAGCTGGCGGCCGAGCCGTGGCTGGCCTTCGCGTGCGGGCGCTACGAGGGCATCGACGCCCGCGTCGCGGAGCACTACCGGGCCCGCGGGGTGCGGGTGCGCGAGGTCTCCCTGGGCGACTACGTCCTCAACGGCGGCGAGGTCGCCGTGCTCGTGGTCGTCGAGGCGGTGGCCCGCCTGCTGCCGGGCGTGGTCGGCAACGCCGCCAGCCTGGCGGAGGAGAGCCACGCCGCCGAGCACGACGGGCTGCTGGAGCACCCCGCGTACACCAAGCCGGCCAGCTGGCGCGGCCTGGACGTGCCCGCGGTGCTCTCCAGCGGCGACCACGGGGCCGTGGCCCGTTGGCGCCGCGAGGAGGCGCTGCGCCGCACCGCGCGCCGGCGCCCGGACCTGCTGGCGCGCCTGGACCCGGCGCGCTGCAGCGGCGCCGACCTGCGGGTGCTCGCCGAGGAGGGCTTCGCGCCCGACGGCGCCGGCGGGTTCGGCCCGGCCGCCCCGGCTGTGGCACACTGAACGGCTGACCCACCCAACGCCGCGACGGCCGGTGACCGCTGCCCGCAGGGCCGCGGGGGTGCGCCCGCCACAGGGGACGCACCCGCCCGGAGGACACCGCCGCGGGACCGATGCCTGAGCCGGGGACCTGTGGCGCCGGCAGGGGAGAAGAGCGACACCATGCACGTGCTCGACACGGTCGACGCCGCCAGCCTGCGCAGCGACGTCCCGGAGTTCCGCGCCGGCGACACCCTCAAGGTCCACGTCAAGGTCGTCGAGGGCAACCGCTCGCGCGTCCAGGTCTTCCAGGGCGTCGTCATCCGCCGCACCGGCGGCGGCGTGCGCGAGAGCTTCACCGTCCGCAAGGTGAGCTTCGGCGTGGGCGTGGAGCGGACCTTCCCGCTGCACACCCCGATCATCGACAAGATCGAGGTCGTCACCCGCGGTGACGTCAAGCGCGCCAAGCTGTACTACCTGCGCGACCTGCGCGGCAAGGCCGCCAAGATCAAGGAGCGTCGCGACTCCGCAGCGCCCCGCGGCTGAGCCGGCTGCCGCCACGACGGGCCGGGTCCCCCTCCAGGGGGGCCCGGCCCGTCCTCGTCCCGGTCCGGCGCGCGGCAGCCGGACCCGGGCCCGCCCCGGCGGCTAGGATCGCGGCAGCGCACGGGTCCGCCTGCCGCGCCGCCGCAGTGCCCGACGCAGCCAGGAGCCCCGTGACGACCACCCAGCCGACGACGGCTCCGCCGAGGGGGCGGCCGGCCCCGCGGGGCACCCGCGCCGTCGCCGTCCTCGCCGTGGCCCTGCTCGTGGCGCTGGTGCTGCGCAGCACCGTCGTGCAGACCTTCTCCATCCCCTCGGACTCCATGAGCCCGACCCTGGAGCCCGGGCAGCGGGTGCTGGTGTGGCGGGTGGGCGCTCAGGACGTGCACCGCGGCGACGTCGTCGTCTTCGACGGCAGCGGCACCTTCGTCGACGCGCCCCCGGCACCGCGCGGGCCGGCCCGGCTCGGCGCGGCGCTGGGCGCCGTGCTCGGCTTCCACCCCGGCGAGAGCGACTTCGTCAAGCGCGTGGTGGGCCTGCCGGGGGAGCGCATCACCTGCTGCGACGCGCAGGGCCGGCTGACCGTGGACGGGCAGCCGCTGGAGGAGCCCCACGTGCACCCCGGCGACGCGCCCAGCGACGTCCGCTTCGACATCGAGGTGCCGCCCGGGCGGCTGTGGGTGATGGGCGACCACCGCAGCCAGTCGGTGGACTCCCGCTCCCACCTGGGCTCGCCCGGTGGCGGGACGATCGCGCTGGAGGACGTCGTGGGCCGCGTGGTGGCCGTGAGCTGGCCGCTGCCCGACCTGGGCGCCGTCGGCCGGGAGGAGGAGCAGTGAGCGCAGGGCACGACGCCCCGGAGCGGTCCACCGGCGAGGACGAGCCGCAGCGGCCCGTCCGCCGCGGCGGGGGCGTGATCGCCGCCGTGCGCGAGACCGTCCTGGTCGTCGCGGTGGCCCTGGTGGTCTCCCTCGTCGTCAAGACGTTCCTGCTGCAGGCGTTCTACATCCCCTCGCAGTCCATGGAGCGCACCCTCGACATCGGCGACCGCGTCGTGGTCAGCAAGCTGACGCCGGGGCCGTTCACCCTGCACCGCGGCGACGTCGTCGTCTTCGCCGACCCGGGCGGCTGGCTGGCCGCCACCCCCGAGCCGCAGCGCAGCCCCGCGGGCGCGCTGGCCGCCGACGTGCTCACCTTCGTGGGCCTGCTGCCGGAGGACTCCGACGACCACCTCATCAAGCGGGTGGTCGGCCTGCCCGGCGACCACGTGGTCTGCTGCGACCCCGAGGGTCGCGTCACCGTCAACGACGTCCCCGTCGACGAGACGGCCTACCTCTACCCCGGCGCCGAGCCCAGCCTCGACGACTTCGACGTCACCGTGCCCGCCGACCGGCTGTGGGTGATGGGCGACAACCGCGCCGAGTCCGCCGACTCCCGCTACAACCGCGACAAGGACCACGAGGGCTTCGTGCCCCTCGACCACGTCGTCGGGCGCGCGTACGCGGTCGTGTGGCCGCTCTCGCACGCCACCTGGCTGGGCACCCCCGGCGCCTTCGGCGCCGTCCCCGGGCGCACGGGCGTCGGGTGAGCCGCACGACCTCCCCGCCGGCGGCGCCGTCGCTGCGGGTGGAGCGCTCCCTCCTGCGCGCCGGCGCCGAGCTGGTGGCCGGGGTGGACGAGGTGGGCCGCGGAGCGCTCGCCGGGCCGGTGAGCGTCGGCGTGCTGGTCGTCGACGCCGGCACGCCCACCGCGCCGCGGGGGCTGCGCGACTCCAAGCTGCTCAGCCCCGCCGCCCGCGAGGCCCTGGTGCCGGCGCTGCGCGAGTGGGCCGTGGCGTGGGCCGTGGGGCACGCCGCCGCCGACGAGGTCGACGCGCTCGGCGTCACCGCCGCGCTGCGCCTGGCCGGCCGGCGCGCCCTGGCGCAGCTGCCCGCGGCGCCCTCGGTGGTCCTGCTCGACGGCAGCCACGACTGGCTCAGCGACCCCCCCGCGCCGCCGCCGTCGCCACCGGCGCTGCTGGAGCTGCCCGCCCCGGCGGGGGCGGCGCCGCCGGAGCTGCCGTGCCCGGCACCGCCGGTGACCACCCGCGTCAAGGCCGACCTCACGTGCGCCGCCGTGGCCGGTGCCAGCGTGCTGGCCAAGACCGCCCGCGACGCCCTGATGGCCCGGCTGCACGCGCAGCACCCGCACTACGGCTGGGACGCCAACAAGGGCTACGGCGCGCCGGGGCACCTGGCGGCCCTGGCCGAGCACGGCCGCTGCGCGCAGCACCGGCGCAGCTGGCGCCTGCCCGCCGCCGCGCTGCCCGCGCCCCGGGCCGTCGCGGACGCCGACACGCGCACGGGCGCACCCGGCCCGGCCGGGGACGACCGCGGCTCGCGGAGGGCATGATGGTGCCGTGAGCGCCGAGGACCTCGAGAACTACGAGACCGAGATGGAGCTGCAGCTCTACCGGGAGTACCGGGACGTCGTGTCGCTCTTCTCCTACGTGGTCGAGACGGAGCGGCGCTTCTACCTGGCGAACTCGGTGGACCTGCAGGTGCGCACCGGCGACGGGGAGACGTACTTCGAGCTCACCCTGCACGACGCCTGGGTCTGGGACGTCTACCGCCCGGCGCGCTTCGTGCGCGACGTGCGCGTGGTGACCTTCAAGGACGTCAACGTCGAGGAGCTGCAGAAGCGCGACATCGAGGTGCCCGACAGCCCCCAGCTGCGCGACCGCTGACGCGCCCGCGCACCCACCGCCGCCCCCGCCGCCGTCTCCACAGACGGCGGCGGGGGCGGCGGTGGG
>NZ_JAAALM010000323.1 GCF_009906395.1 Kineococcus indalonis | reverse complement strand
GTCGGGGGCCGGGGGTCAGGTCGCGTCGATCACGCGGTCGAGCCACTCGGTGAGCAGCGCCCGCTCGGCGGCGCTGAGGACGTCGAGGCGCGGGGCCAGGGCCCGCAGCGCGACGGCTGCCGCGGTGGGCCCGCCGGGCGCGGAGCCGGGCGCGTCGGTGAGGACCTGCCGGGCCACGGCCTCGTACACGCTCGCGGCGAGGCCGGCGTCGCGCTGCTCGGCCGGTGTGGACAGCAGCGTCTGCACGACGCCGGTGCCGGCCGCGTGGATCACCTCGACGGCGTGGCGCTCGCCGACGCGCAGCCGGCCCGCCAGGGCGACCCGGTGCACCCGCGACTCCAGCACGCGCCTGCCGGCCTCGGCCGCGGGCGAGCGCCACGCCCGGTCCGGGTCGCTGAGCAGGCGGAAGACGGCGGGGTTGGCCAGGCCGAACTCGACCTGCGCGTCCCAGCCGGCGCGCAGGTCCTCCAGCGGGTCGACGTCGCCGGCCGAGGCGGCCCGCACGAGCGCGGCCTTGGTGGAGACGTGGGTGGCCAGCACGTGCTCGGCCACGGCTTCGAGCAGGCCGTCCTTGTCGCCGAAGAGGCGGTAGATCGCCGGGGCCTGCACGCCGGCCGCCTCGGCGACCCCGCGCGTGGTGACGGCCGCGGGGCCCTGCTCGCGCAGCAGGCGCGCGGCGACGTCGACGATCCTCGAGCGGGCGTCGCCGCGGCGGGTGGGGGTGTCGAGCACGCACCGACGATAACGGGCCCTTGCCACCGCGACGATACCAACGATAACTTCATGGCGATTCCACCGATAACAGGAGGACCCACCGTGATCGTCATCACCGGGGCGACCGGCGCCCTCAACGGCGCCACCGTCGAGCACCTGCTCCAGCACGTCCCCGCCGCGCGGGTCGCCGTCGTCGTGCGCGACGTCTCCCGCGCCGGGCGCTTCGCCGAGCGGGGCGTGCAGGTCCGCCACGGCGACTACGCCGACCCCGCCTCGCTGCCCGCCGCCTTCGCCGACGCCGAGCAGCTCCTGCTCGTCTCCGCCGACGCCCCCGCCGAGGAGGCGGTCGCGCTGCACCGCACCGCGGTCGAGGCCGCCGTGGCCGCCGGGGTGGGGCGCGTGCTCTACACCAGCCACCAGGGCGCCGCGCCCGGCAACCCCTTCGCCCCCGGGCGCACCCACGCCGCCACCGAGCGGCTGCTCGCCGACTCCGGCACCCCCTGGACCGCGCTGCGCAACGGCTTCTACGCCCACGCCCTGCCCTGGTTCACCGGGCCGTGGCGCGAGACCGGCGTCGTCGCCGTGCCCGCCGACGGGCCGGTGTCGTGGACGGCGCGCGAGGACGCCGCCGAGGCCGCCGCCGCGGTGCTCGCCTCCGGCGGCGCCCACGACGGGCCGATCACCCTCACGGCGGGCGCCGCCCCCACCTTCGAGGAGGTCGCGCGCACCGCCTCCGAGCTGACCGGCCGGCACGTCGAGCGCGTGCTGGTGGACCCCGAGGGGTGGGTCGCCGCCCAGGTCGCCGCCGGGCAGGAGGAGTCCCGGGCCCGCTTCGCGCTGGGGGTGTTCCAGGGGGCCGAGCAGGGCTTCTTCGCCGGGACCGACCCCCTGCTCGCCACCCTGCTCGGGCGCGCGCCGCGCACCGTGCGCGAGGTGCTGGCCGCCCCGGCGCCCGCCCCGGTCGCCGGCTGACCCCGGGCGGGCGCCGCGCGGGCCCGCTCAGGCCCGCGGGGCGCAGGAACCGCCCGGGCCGGCGCCGCGGCGCAGCGCCCGCCCGGGCAGCGCCTGCGTGCGCCGCCCGTCGGCGATCACGGGCACGCCCGCCACCAGGACGTGCGGGACGCCCACCGGCGTGCGCCGGGGGTCCTCGAACGTCGCCCCGGCGGCGACGGTGCCCGGGTCGAAGAGCACCAGGTCGGCCACGGCGCCGGGGCGCAGCACCCCCCGGTCGGCCAGCCCCAGCCGGCGCGCGGGCCGCGAGGTCATGCGCGCCACGCACCCCTCCAGGTCCAGCACGCCCTCCTCGCGCACATAGTGCCCCAGGTAGCGCGCGAAGGTGCCCCACGCGCGCGGGTGCGGGCGCTCCCCCACCAGCAGCCCGTCGCTGCCCACGGCGTGCCGGGGGTGGGCCATGACCGCCCGCACGTTCCCCTCGTGCCCGACGTGCTGCAGCACGGTGGTGCCGAGCCGGTCGCGCAGCAGCAGGTCGGTGAACTCCTCGAACGGCGCGCGCCCCGAGCGCCGCGCCAGCTCCGCCACGCTGGCGCCGACGGCCCCGGACAGCGCCTGCTCGCGCACCCCGGAGACCTGCAGGCTCGACCAGTCCACGACCACGCCGTGGCAGCCGTCGGACCCGGTGACCTCCAGGTCGGTGCGGATGCGGCCCAGCGCGGCGGGGTCGCGCAGGCGGCGCAGCGTGGCCGCCGGCCCGCCGGCGGTGGACCAGCCGGGCAGCACCGCGGCCAGCGTCGTGGACCCCGGCAGGTACGGGTAGCTGTCCAGGGTGACGTCCACGCCGTCGGCGAGGGCGCCGTCGACCAGGGCGAGCAGCTCCCCCGCCCGCCCGGCGTTGACGTCGAAGTTCATCGTCGCGTGCGTCAGGTGCAGCGCGGCGCCGGAGCGGCGCGCCACCTCCACGGCCTCGCCGTACGCCGCCAGCGCGCCCCGCCCGTAGGAGCGGGTGTGCGGCGCCCAGAAGCCCCCGGCCGCCGCCACGACCCCGGCCAGCGCGACGAGCTCGTCGGTGCCGGCGTACATGCCGGGGCTGTACGTCAGGCCGCTGGACATGCCCACCGACCCCTCGCGCAGCCCGGTGGCCACCAGCTCGCGCATCCGCTCCAGCTCCGCGGCGGTGGCGGGCCGGTCCCCGGTGCCCACGGCGAGCATCCGCACGGTGCCCTGCGGCACCAGGTGGCACACGTTGACCGCGGCGCCGGCGTCGACGCGGTCCAGGTACTCCCCCACCCCGCGCCAGTCCCACGCCAGGTCCTCCGGCACCCCGTTCCACCCGGCGAGCTGCTCGCGCAGCACGTCCAGCGTCGCGTCGTCGACGGGCGCGTAGCTCAGCCCGTCCTGACCGACGACCTCGGTGGTCACGCCCTGCGCGGTCTTGGCCAGGTGCTCGGGGTCGGTGAGGACGGCCAGGTCGGAGTGGGCGTGCAGGTCGATGAATCCCGGCGCGAGCACGAGGCCGTCGGCGTCCAGGACGCGCGCGCCGGCGGTGGTGCCCACCTGGCCGAGCTCGGCCAGGCGCCCGTCGACGACGAGGGCGTCGCCGCGGCGGGCGGGCGCGCCGGTGCCGTCGACGAGCAGCGCGCCGCGCACCAGCAGGTCGCTCACCCGAACACCGTGCGCACCAGGTCCACCAGCACCGGCTGCGCGGCCGAGGCGTCGTCGAGCACGGGCAGCAGCTGCCACTTGTCGAACGCCGTGCACGGGTGGGACACCCCCAGGCGCAGCACGTCGCCCACCCGCACCGACTCCGCCTCCCCGGTCAGGCGCACGAACGCGTGCTGGTCGTTCAGGGCGGTGACGCTCGCGCCCGCCAGCGGCTCGGTGGCGCCGGAGCCGCCGCGGCGCACGGCCTGCACCTCCGGCAGGCCCTCGTCGAGGGGCAGGTCGCGCTTGCCCGCGTCGGCCAGCGCCAGGCCCGGCTCGGGGCGGGAGACCACGCGCGCCCAGCCGTGCAGCGCCGAGCGGAAGCCCTCCCCGCCGCCGGCGGCGCGCGCCAGCGGGGTGATGCCCCGGTAGAAGCCGTCGTCGTGGGCGACGTAGGCGCCGGCGCGCACCACCACCCGCACCGGCGCGCCGCGCTCGCCCGCCGGGTCGTGCAGGGGCGCCAGCACCTCGGCCACCAGGTCGAAGTAGGCGCTGCCGCCGGCGCTGACGACGAGCCCGCCGCCGGGGCCGCCGGGCACCTCGCCGTAGGCGCCGTCGGCGCCCAGCCGCTCGTGCAGGGCCCGCAGGTCCTCCAGCCAGGCGCGCACCCGCGCCAGGCTCGCCGGGGAGGCGTCGTGCGCGAGGGCGCCCTCGTAGCCGGTGACCCCGGCCAGGCGCAGCCCGGGCGCCGCGGCCACGGCGCGCGCCACCTCCAGCGCCGCGCCGAGGGAGCGGGCGCCGGTGCGCCCGCCGGGGGCGCCGAGCTCCACGAGCACGTCCAGGGGCTGCGCGGGCTCCCCGGCCGCGCACAGCCCCCGCGAGGTCAGGCGCACCACGTCGGGGCCGTCGGCCCACGCCAGCACCCGGGCCGCGCGGGGGCGGGCCAGCACCGCCAGCACCCCGGGGTCCAGCACCGGGTAGGCGGCCAGCACCCACGGCACGCCCGCGTCGAGGGCGACGGTGAGCTGCCACGGCGTGGCGACGGTGATCCCGCAGGCGCCCGCCCGGAGCTGCCGGCGCCAGATCGAGGGCGCCATCGTCGTCTTGCCGTGCGGGGCCAGGTCCACCCCGGCCGCGCGCGCCCACGCCGCCATCGCGGTGACGTTGCGCTCCAGCGCGCCCGCGTCCAGCGTCAGCAGGGGCGTGGGCAGCTCCGCCAGCCCGGGCCGGCGCGCGACCAGCTGCGCGCCGGTGAGCCCGCGCGCGCCCGCGGGCACCGCCTTGTGCTGCGGGCCCAGCGGCCCGATCTGCCCGGCGTCGTACGCCACCGGAACCGCCTCCCGCCGTCCGCCAGTGCCGCCGGTTCTAGCATCGCGGGGCGGCCGGGTCGAGCACCCCGCGCCGCGGCCGCGCCGCCCACCCGGCAC
>NZ_JAAALM010000322.1 GCF_009906395.1 Kineococcus indalonis | reverse complement strand
GGCGAGGGGTGGAGCGCTCGGGCTCCAGCTGAGCCGTCCACGTGCCGATGCACGGACCGTGACGACCCTCGACGACTCCCGCTCCGGTGCTCCCGCGCCCGCGGGGCAGACCCGCAGGCGCCTCGGCGACGTGCTCGTCGAGAAGGGTCTGCTGCTGCCGGAGGACCTCGACCACGCGCTCAACGAGCAGCGCAACGCCGAGGGCCCGCGCCGGCGCCTGGGGCAGATCCTCGTCGAGCTCGGCCTGGTCTCCGAGGCGGAGCTGGCGGTGTGCCTGGCGGACCTGCTGAGCCTGGAGCACGTCGACCTGTCGCGCGTGAGCATCGCGCCCGACGTGGTGCGCCTGCTGCCGCGCGCGGTCGCCGAGCGCTGCCGCGTGCTGGTGCTGGACAAGACGCCGGAGTACCTGCTCGTGGCGGCGGCCGACCCCACGAACGTGCTGGCCCTGGACGACGTCAAGCTCTACACCCGCACCCCCGAGCTGCACGTCGTCGTGGCGGTGGACTCGCAGATCCGCGACCACCTGGCGCGCGCCTGGTCGCTGACCGAGGACACCTCCCAGGTCAGCCGCATGGTGGAGGAGGCCTCCGACGACGACGACGAGGACCCGCTGGCGGCCCTCAACGGCTCCGTCGACGACGACGCGCCCATCGTCAAGCTCGTCAACCGGATCCTGTCCGACGCGGTGCGGCTGCGCTGCTCCGACATCCACCTGGAGTCCCAGCGCGACCAGCTGCGGGTGCGCTTCCGCGTCGACGGCCTGCTGCGCGACGTGATGTCCGCGCCCAAGCGCGTCGCACCCAGCGTCATCAGCCGCATCAAAATCATCTCCGGGCTGGACATCTCCGAGCGGCGCGTGCCGCAGGACGGCCGCACCCGCGTCACCGTGGACGGCGCCGCCATCGACTGCCGCGTCTCCACGCTGCCGGCGCTGCACGGCGAGAAGGTCGTCATCCGCCTGCTCACCCGCGGCGACGACGTGCCCAGCCTGGAGTCGCTGGGCTTCGAGCCCGAGCAGCTGGAGGTCTTCACCAGGGCGCTGAGCGTGCCGCAGGGCCTGGTGCTCATCACCGGCCCCACCGGCTCGGGCAAGACGAACACCCTCTACGCGGCCATCCACGCCACGATGTCGCCGGAGAAGAACATCATCACGCTGGAGGACCCCGTCGAGGTCCAGCTGCCCGGCATCACGCAGGTGCAGGTCAACACCAAGGTGGGGATGACGTTCTCCGCCGGTCTGCGCTCCGTGCTGCGCCAGGACCCCGACATCGTCCTCATCGGCGAGGTCCGCGACGCCGAGACGGCCGAGCTGGCGCTGAAGGCGTCGATGACCGGTCACCTGGTGCTGACGACCCTGCACACCAACTCGGCGGTCGGGGCGCTGACCCGCCTGGTGGACATGGGCGCGGCGCCGTTCCTGGTGGCCAGCTCGCTGACCGCCGCGATCGCGCAGCGCCTCGTGCGCCGCCCGTGCGACTCGTGCGCGGACGGCTACATCCCCGACGAGGACACCCTGGCGCTGCTGGGCCTGACGATCGAGGACATCCTGGACGCCACCCCGCTGCGCGGCACCGGCTGCCCGGACTGCGGCGGCACCGGCTACCGCGGGCGCACCGCGGTGTACGAGGTCCTCGACGTCACGCCCAGCGTGCGCAAGGTCCTCATGACCACCCCCACCGAGTCCGCGCTCGGCGAGGAGGCCGCGCGCATCGGCATGAGCACGCTGCGCACCGCGGCGCTGGCCAAGGCGATGCGCGGGGAGACGACCTTCGAGGAGGTCGTGCGCGTCACCGCCGGCTGACGGCGGCGCCCCGCCCCGGACCCGCCGTCCGGGGCCCCGAGGACCACGAGCGGTGCCCGCGGCGGTGCGCACGTACCCTGGCGGCGTGCTGCCCACCCCCGACGCCGTCCGCACCGCCCTGTCGGCGGTCAACGACCCCGAACTGCACCGGCCTATCACCGAGCTGGGGATGGTCGAGCGCGTCGACGTCGGCGACGACGGCGTCGTGGACGTGAAGGTGCTGCTGACGATCGCCGGCTGCCCGATGCGCGAGAAGCTCACCAGCGACGTCAGCGCGGCCGTGCGCGGCGTGGCCGGGGCGCGCGGGGTGCGGGTGCACTTCGGGGAGATGACCCCCGAGCAGCGCAGCGCCCTGACCGTGAAGCTGCGCGGCACCACGCAGGCCGCGCCCACCATCCGCTTCAACGAGCCGGGCAACCTCACGCGCGTCTACGCCGTCGCCTCCGGCAAGGGCGGGGTGGGCAAGTCCAGCGTCACCGTGAACCTGGCCGCGGCGATGGCCGCGGACGGCCTGCGGGTCGGCGTGCTGGACGCGGACGTGCACGGCTTCTCCGTGCCCCGCCTGCTCGGCGTCACCGGCCGCCCCACCAAGGTGGACGCGATGATCCTGCCGCCGAGCGGGCACGGGGTGCGGGTGATCTCCATCGGCATGTTCGTGCCCGGCAACGAGCCGGTGGCCTGGCGCGGGCCGATGCTGCACCGCGCGCTGCAGCAGTTCGCCTCGGAGGTCTTCTGGGGCGACCTGGACGTGCTGCTGCTGGACCTGCCCCCCGGCACCGGCGACATCGCGATCAGCGTCGGCCAGCTCCTGCCCGGCGCGGAGGTGCTCGTGGTGACCACGCCGCAGGCCGCGGCCGCCGAGGTCGCCGAGCGGGCCGGCGCGGTGGCGGCGCAGACGTCCCAGCGGGTCGTGGGCGTGGTGGAGAACATGAGCTGGCTGGAGCTGCCGGACGGGCAGCGCCTGGAGGTGTTCGGCTCCGGCGGCGGTCAGCGGGTGGCGGACTCCCTCACCGCGCGGCTGGGCGCGCCGGTGCCGCTGCTGGGGCAGGTGCCGATGGACGTGACGCTGCGCGAGGGCGGCGACGCGGGGCTGCCGGTGGTGCTCAGCGCCCCGGACTCCCCCGCCGCGGTGGCGCTGCGGGACCTGGCGCGCCACCTGGCGACCCGCCCGCGCGGGCTGGCGGGCCGGCGCCTGGGCGTCAGCGTCGCCTGACGGGCCCCACGCGGTGACCGCGCCCCGGGGTGCGCGCGGCCCCGGGGCGCAGCGTCAGGTGGCGTCCTCGTCGTAGGGCGCGGCGGCCGGGGCCGCGGGGTCCTTCTTCTTCTGCAGGTCCAGGCCGCCGGCGGCGGCGGTGGAGGCGGCGCGGGCCCCGTTGTTCTTCTTCGGGGCGGGGTCGTCGTCCCACACGTCCGACAGCGCGTCGCGCACGATGCGCCGCGGGTCGTACTGGCGCGGGTCGAGCTTCTGCCAGTCGATGTCGTCGAACTCCGGGCCGAGCTCCTCGCGCATCTGCGCCTGCGCGCCCTTGGCGAAGCGGCGCACCGACTTCACCAGGTGCGCGAGCTGTTCGGCGTACTGCGGCAGCCGCTCGGGTCCGAGGACGACCAGGGCCACGACGAGGAGGACGATCAGCTCGCCCCCGTTGATGCCGAACACGGGTGGATCCTAACCGTCGGCTTCGAGGGTCACGGGCACTTGCAGGTCCTGACCGCCCCGGCGGACGGTCAGCGTGACCGTGTCGCCGGGCTGGCGGGCGCGGATGTCCACGATGAGCTCGGCCGGCTCGGTGACCGGGCGCTCGTCGATGGCGAGCACCACGTCCCCCGGGCGCAGGCCCGCCCGCTCCCCCGGCCCGCCGGCCTGCACCGCGCCGGGCTGGTCCAGGATGCGCACGCCCTCGCCGCCGTACTGGTTGTCCAGCGACACCCGGATCACCGGGTGCACCGCGCGGCCGGTGCGGATGAGCTGCTCGGCGGTGCGGCGGGCCTGCTCGGAGGGGATGGAGAAGCCCAGCCCGATGCTGCCGGCGGTGCTGCCGGAGCCGCCGGTGAGGGAGGCGATGGCGGAGTTCACGCCCACCACCTCGCCACGGGCGTTGAGCAGCGGGCCGCCGGAGTTGCCGGGGTTGATCGCCGCGTCGGTCTGGATGGCCTGGATGTACGACGCCTCGCCGGCGCCCTCGCCGCCGGCGGAGACCGGGCGGTTCAGCGCCGAGACGATGCCCTCGGTGACGGTGCCCTGCAGGCCCAGCGGCGCGCCGACGGCCACCACCGGGTCGCCGACGACGACGCTGCCGGAGTCGCCCATCGTCAGCGCGCGCAGGCCGGCGCGCTCCACGCGCACCACGGCCAGGTCGTAGGAGGCGTCGGCGCCCACGACCTCGCCGGCGGCCTGCTGGCCGTCCTGGAACAGCACGGTGACGCCGTCGTCGTAGGCGCCGGCGACGACGTGGTTGTTGGTGAGCACGAACGCCTCGGCCCCGTCCTGCGCCTGCAGCACGAAGCCGGAGCCGGTGCCCGCGCCCTGGCGGCCCTGCACCTGCAGGGAGACCACGCTGGGCAGGGCGGTGGCGGCGATGGCGGCCACGGAGCCGGCGGGGCGCTCGGTGGTGCCCGGGGAGGGCGCGGCCAGGGTGACCGACGGGTACGAGCGCGCGCCGTCCCAGCGGTCCTGCAGCAGGGCCCCGGCGAAGCCGCCGGCCACGCCGAGCAGCAGCACCGCCGACCCGGCGCCGAGGGCGCGCGCGGCGCGCCCGCTGCGGCGCGCGGGCGGAGCCGGCGGCCAGGGGTGCCACTGCGGGTCCTGCTGCCACTGCGGGTCCTGCTGCCACTGCGGGTCCTGCTGCCACTGCGGGTCCTGCTGCCACTGCGGGTCCTGCTGCCACTGCGTGCTGTGCGGGTGGCCCTGCTCGGGGGCGCCGTGGCCGGGCGCCTCGTGCC
>NZ_JAAALM010000321.1 GCF_009906395.1 Kineococcus indalonis | reverse complement strand
CGCCCACCCCGACCACCAGCCCGGCCCCGGCGCCCGGCACCGGCGTGGGCACCACCGCCGCGCCCCGGGGCGACCTGCCCGGTTGGAAGCAGGTGTTCGCCGAGGACTTCACCGTCGCCGCGGCCACCGGTTCCTTCCCCGGCACCGCGTACGGCCAGCGCTGGACGAGCTACGACGGCTTCAAGGACACCGACAAGCGCGGCCTGTACGCGCCCGCCAAGGTCCTGTCCGTGCACGACGGCGTCCTGGACATGCACCTGCGCACCGAGAACGGCGTGCCCCTGGTCGCCGCCCCCGTGCCGCTGGTCGACGGCAAGTGGTTCAGCCAGAAGTACGGCCGCTACTCCGCGCGCTTCAAGGCGGACCCGGTCCCCGGCTACAAGACCGCCTGGCTGCTGTGGCCGCAGAGCAACGACTGGAACCAGGGCGAGATCGACTTCCCCGAGGGCGGCCTGGACGGCACGATCCACGCCTTCAACCACTGCGTGGGGAACCCGAGCGCGAACTGCTTCGCCACCGACACCGGCGCCCGCTACACCGCGTGGCACACCGCCACGATCGAGTGGACCCCCTCGGGGGTGACGTTCTTCCTCGACGGCAAGAACCTCGGCACCTCGACCACCTCGCCGTCGGCGGCGATGCAGTGGGTGCTGCAGACCGAGACCAGCGGTTCCGGGCCCGCCGCCGGCGCCTCCGGCCACGTCCTGCTCGACTGGGCGGTGATGTACTCTCGCGCAGCATGAGGACCGGCCCGCCGGGTGCGAACCAGGACCCGGCGGGCCGTCCCCGGCGCTCGCGGCGCGCCGCCCGCCGAGCCCGCCGCGGCCGGCGCTGGCTGGTGGCGCTGGCCGCCACGGTGGTCGGCGCGCTGGTCGGCGGCGAGGTCGTCGCCGCCCGGTGGGCCGCGATCCCCGAACCCTCCGAACCCTCCGACTGGCAGCAGGTGTTCGTCGAGGAGTTCGCCACCGACGTCGCGCTGGGGGAGTTCCCGGGGCGGCGCTACGAGGACCGCTGGGGCGCCTACCCCGACGGCTGGCGCGACACCACCGGCCGCGGGACCTACCGCCCCGACCGGGTGGTCTCCGTGCGCGACGGGGTGCTCGACTACCACCTGCACGTCGAGGACGGTGAGGCCAGGGCCGCCGCCCTCGTGCCCCAGCTGCCCACCTACGGGCAGCGCTACGGCCGCTACGCCGTGCGCTTCCGCGCCGACCCCGTCCCCGGTTTCAAGCTGACGTTCCTGCTGTGGCCGGACTCCGAGCGCTGGCCCGAGGACGGGGAGGTGAACTTCCCCGAGGGCGACCTCGACGGCACGTTCAGCGCGTTCATGCACCACGCCGACGCCGCCGGCACGCAGGACCAGTTCCGCACCGGGCGCGACTTCAGCCGCTGGCGCACCGCGGTCCTGGAGTGGCGCCCGGGCGAGGTGCGGTTCCTGCTCGACGGCGCGCTGGTGGGCGTGTCCACCACGAAGGTCCCCGACGGCTCCATGCACTGGGTGCTGCAGACGGAGACCAGCACCACCCCGGGCGAGGAACCCGCTCCCGGGGCCAGCGGGCACGTGCAGGTCGACTGGGTCGCCGCCTGGAGCTACCGCGGCCCCGACGCCGGCTGAACCTCCCCGGCCCGGCGGCCGGTGCGCAGCTCGGCGTCGATCCGGTCGGCCAGCTCGCCGCTGACCGCGCTGGACAGCTTGCGCGCGAACCACGGCCGCGGCGGGTCCTGCACCGGTGAACCCGGCGCGCCGGAGCGCGCGGCCGCCAGCGCCGGGAAGTCCTGCGCGGTCAGCTCGGCCGGGTGGTGCGAACCGTCGCCCGGCCAGCGCTGGAACCACGCCGAGGCGTGGCAGTCCGGCAGGGGCGGCGCACCCGTCAGCGCCGGCGAGCTGAGCACGGACGCCGCGAAGCTCTCGTCGGGCACGAGCGTGGTGCGCCAGAACCGCACCAGGTCCGGGCGCGCGTCGACCACCCCCAGCAGCCGCTGCACGTCCTCGCGCGCGAACACCTTCCACTGCGAGGACGCCCGCACCTGCAGGCCCGGCGGCAGCGCGCGCCGCCACGGCCAGCGCAGCGGGACCCTGCCGACGAACAGCACGTCGTCGCCGCGGGTGAGGAAGCGGTGCTCGGTGCGCCAGCGCCCGCCGTCGGGGTTGCGGGGGGTGTCCCACGGGCGGTGCGGCAGCGGCGCGCTGACGATCCGCGAACGCCCCCGCCACGCGCCCAGCTCCGCCAGCAGCTCCTGCACCCCCAGCAGGGGGTAGTCGGCGCCGGACAGCACGGCCACGTGCTCGGCGGAGGAGAACCGCAGGGCGCTGCGCAGCGCGTCCAGCTCCACGCGCACCAGCGACCAGCTGTCCAGCGCGGCCGAGGTGCGCGGCTGCGCCCGCACCCGCTCGCCCCAGCCCTGCAGCATCCGGCCGGCCACGTCCGCGGGCGCCTTGGCGTCGCAGTGCAGCACCACCGGCACGTCCTCCAGGGCGCCCAGCAGGCGCCGCACCTGCTCGGCGTCGCGGTGCGCCAGCACGACAGCGGTCAGCGACACTGGTGCCGCTCCTCCCTCCCGCCGCAGCCGCCCCGCGCCCGCGCACGGGCACCGAGGGGGGCCGGCGGGTCTCGACGACGCCCCGACCGTAGGGTGCGCGGGCGCCCACGGGGCCGCCGCGGCGGGCGACTGGGCGGGGATCTGCCAGCGCCAGCCGCTGCCGCCCGGTGCGCCCCTCTGCTCGGATGGGGCGCGTGGACGCCGGTACTGGGACGAGGACGGTGACGACGGGGGAGGTGGGCGCCGGCAGGGCGAGCGCGCGCAGCGCCGGACCGACCGGACCCGCTGGACCCGCTGGACCCGCCGAGCTCGCCGGGACCGCGGGACCCGCGGACCCCGCCGGTGCCGCGGCGCCCTCCGGCCTGTTCGGGCGCAGCCTGCTGTACGCCGTCGTCGCCGCCGTCCAGCTCGCCACCGGCGCCCTCGTCGCCCCCGTGCTCGCCCACGTCCTCGACGACCCCGCCCAGGTCGGCGCGCTGGCCGCCGCCATCGCCCTGCACCAGCTCCTCGTCGTGCTCGCCCTCGTCGGCCTGGACCAGGCCGTGGTCCTGCAGCGCGCCGAGGACGGCCACGACCGCGGCGCGCGCGCCCTCGCCGGCGGTGCCGTGCTCGTCGCCGCCGCCGTCACGGCCCTGCTGTGGGGGACCGCCGCCTGGTGGGCGCCGCTGTTCGGCTTCGCCCCCGGCACCGTGGCCGCACCCGGGATCGTGGCGACCACGGTGTGGTGGACGGTGCCTGCCGCCGGCGTCATGGTCACCCTGGGCCTGCTCCTGGCCGCGGACCGCCTGCGCGCCTACACGGTCGTCAGCGTCCTGGCCGCCGTCGGCGGCCAGGTCGCCGGGCTGGGGGCCGTGCTCCTCCTCGACGGCGGGGCCGGCACCTACGCCTGGGGCCTGCTCGGCGCGGACCTGCTCGCCGCCCTCGTCGGCTGGCGCCTGGCCCGCCCCCGCTGGCGCGGCGCGCTGTCCCCGCGCGTGATGCGCCCGGCGCTGGCCTTCGGCGCCCCGCTGATGCTCAGCTCGATCTCGGTGTTCCTGCTCAACGCCGGCGACCGCGTCGTCGTGCAGCGCCTGGCCGGGCCGGCCGAGCTGGGCCGCTACCAGGTCGCCTACACCGTGGGTTTCCTGGCGGTGCAGCTCATCGTCGTCGCCGGGAACTCCTGGTTGCCCCGCTTCGCGGAGGTGCAGGACACCGCGCTGCGCCGGCACCTGGTGGGCCGCACCCGCGACAGCGTGTACCGGCTGCTCGCCCCCGCCCTGCTGGGCGTGGCGCTCGCCGCGCCCGTGGCCCTCGTCGTCGCCGCGCCGGCCTCCTTCCGGCCCCGCGAACTGCTCGTCGTGGTGGTGCTGGTGGCCCTCAGCGCGTACCCCGTGGCCGCCGGCACGGCCACCGGCCGCGTCCTGGTCACCGAGCGCCGCACCCGCGCGCTGGCGGCGTGCACCGCGCTGGCCGCGGTGCTCAACATCGCCCTGAACCTGCTGCTGGTGCCCGTGGCCGGGATCGCCGGCTCCGCCGCCGCCACCGCCGTCGCCTACGCCGTGCAGGCCCTCGCGCAGCGGCTGGCGCTGCGCGCCCGGCCCGGCCCGTGGCCGCGCACGCCCCCGCGGGTGCTGCTGGAGGCCGCGGCCGTCAGCGCGCTGGCGCTGGCGCTGGTGGTCGCGCCGGCCGGCACCGCCCCGGACGCCGCCCGGTTCGCCCTGGCCCTGGCGTGCCTGCCGTGGTGCCTGCGCCGGCTGCGCCGGGCGAAGGAGGGCTCGTGAGCGCCCTGGGGGAGCTGGAGCGCCGGCCCGCGCCGCCGGCCCGCCACCGCGCCGACCGGCGCGGCGCCCCGACCCCGCGCGCGCTCCTGCTGGCCGCCACCTGCGTCCTGGCCTTCCTGGTGCCGGCCACCGCCACCTTGGACCTGCAGCTGCCCGGCCGGGCGCTGCTCGCCGTCCTCTTCGTCGTGTGCGTTCCCGGCGTGCCCCTGGCCCTGGCCCTCGGGCTGCGCGACCGCGGGCTCACCGCGGCGCTGGCCCTGGCCGTGGGCCCGCTGTGGGCGGTCCTGAGCGGGACCGCCGCGGTCGCCGGCGGCTGGTGGGCCCCGGTGGCCTCGGCGTGGGCCGCCTCCGCGGTCGCGCTGGCGGCGGTGCCGGCCGCCCTGCGCGCCCGCCCGCCGCGCACCGAGCGCCCCGCGCCGGACCACCACAGCGCCGCCGCCGTGCTGCTGGCGTGCGC
>NZ_JAAALM010000320.1 GCF_009906395.1 Kineococcus indalonis | reverse complement strand
CCGCCCGCACCGCCCGCACCGCCCGCACCGCCCGAGCGGGCCGGCAGCGGCCCGAACGTCTCCAGCACCTCCAGCTCCTCGCGCACCACGCCCGCCAGGCGGCGCACGCCCTCGCGGACCCGCTCCGGCTCGGGGAAGCAGTACGCCAGGCGCAGGTGCCGCCCGCCGCGGCCGTCGGCGTAGAACGCGGTGCCCGGCACGAACGCCACCCGCCCGCTCACCGCGCGCGGCAGCAGCGCGGCGGCGTCCAGGCCCTGCGGCAGCGTCACCCACACGTAGAAGCCGCCCACCGGGCGCGTCCACGACGCCTCCGGCAGGTGGGTGGCCAGCGCCTCGAGCATCGCCTCGCGCCGCTCGCGGTACAGCTCGCGGAACACCTTCACCTGCCCGTGCCAGTCGTGGGTGCGCAGGTACTCGGTGACCACGGCCTGCCCCAGGGTCGTCGGGCACAGCACCGCCGACTCCGCGGCCAGCACGAGCTTCTCGCGCACCGCGTGCGGGGCGATCGCCCAGCCCAGGCGGTAGCCGGGCGCGAACGTCTTGGAGAAGGAGCCCAGGTGCACCACGTGCTCGGCGTCCAGGGAGCGCATCGCGGGCAGCGGGTCGCCGTCGAAGCCGAGCAGGGCGTACGGGTCGTCCTCCAGCACCAGCAGCCCGTGGCGGCGGGCGAGCTCCACCACCTGCCGGCGCCGCTCCAGCGACAGCGTCACCCCGGCGGGGTTGTGGTGGTTGGGCACCGTGTAGAGCAGCTTCACCCGCCGCCCGGCGGCGCGCAGGCGCACCAGCGCCTCCTCCAGCGCCGCCGGCTGCAGGCCGTCGTCGTCCATCGGCACGTGCTCCACGTGCGCCTGGTAGGAGCGGAACACCCCCAGCGCGCCGACGTAGCTGGGCGCCTCGGCCAGCACGACGTCGCCGGGGTCCAGGAAGACGCGCGCCACCAGGTCCAGGGCCTGCTGCGAGCCGGTGGTGACGACCACGTCGTCGGGGTGGGCGTCGATGCCCTGCGGGCGCACCACCTCGGTGATCTGCTCGCGCATGCCCGGCTCGCCCTGCCCGGAGCCGTACTGCAGCACCTGCGCGCCGCGCTCGGCGACGAGGCGGCGGGAGGTCTCCGCGACGGCGTCCAGCGGCAGCGCCGGCAGGTACGGCATCCCCCCGGCCAGGGAGACGACCTCCGGGCGGCTGGCGACGGCGAACAGGGCGCGGATCTCCGAGGCCGTCATCGAGCGGGTGCGCTCGGCGTAGGAGCCCAGCCAGCGGTCCAGGCGGGTGCCGGCCGCGGCCGCTCGCGCCCCGGCGGCGGCGGGCGCGGCGGGCGCGCTGCCGGTGCGGGGTGCGGGCGGGTGCTGGCTCACGGAGGCCTCCGGGTGGCTGCGGTCCTGCGCGACGGGACTCGTCGCACCCGGGCCACCCTGCCACCTAGGATGCCTCCGACGCGCAGGGAACACGGAGGGGGTCGCCCCAGTGGGTCGTCGCATGGCGCCGCTGACGCTCGAGACGGTCGCCGACCTCCCCAAGGCGTCGCGCCGGTGCGTCTTCTGGGAGCTGGACGCCGTCGCCGCCCAGCGCGCGGCGGAGGCCGGCTACCCGGACTTCGAGAAGGAGGCGTGGGTCTCCTCCGTGCTGCTGCAGTGGGGCCCGTGCGGGCGCCTGGTGTACGTCGACGACCAGCCCGCGGGGTTCGTGATGTACGCCCCGCCGGCGTACGTGCCGCGCCAGAGCGGGTTCGCGACCTCGCCGGTGAGCGGGGACGCGGTGCTGCTGACGACGGGGTGGATCGACCCGGCCTTCCGCGGCGAGGGCCTGGCGCGGATGCTGCTGCAGGGCGCGGCGAAGGACCTCACCCAGCGCGGCGCGAAGGCCGTGGAGGCCTTCGGCGGCACCGGCCTGGTGCCCGGCGGGGATGGCAACGAGCAGTGCGCCCACGAGACGGACGAGCCGTGCGTGCTGCCCGCGCACCTGCTGGGGTCGGTGGGGTTCACGGTGGTGCGCCCCCACCACCGCTACCCGCGCCTGCGCCTGGAGCTGAAGAACGCGATCAGCTGGCGCGAGGACGTCGAGGCGGCGCTGGAGCGGCTGCTGGGCAGCGTGCGGGTGCCGGTGCTCAGCGGCGTCGCCCACGGCTGACGGGGGGCCTCACGCGGCCAGCAGCCGGCGCTCCAGCTCCGGCGGCAGGCCGTGCACGGCCCGGTCGGGGCGCTGCGGGGGCAGCGGCCCCCGCTGCACCCACGCCCAGGTGTCGGCGACGGTGTCCTCCACCGGCCGGCACACCAGGCCCGTGCGCGCCGCCAGGGAGGTGTCGGCCTCCAGGAAGCCGGCGAACCCCCCGCGCTCGGGCACCCAGCACGGCAGGTGGGTCCACGGCTGCGCGCCCTCGGCGGCCAGGCGCTCCTCGTCGACCCACACGAGCTGCGCGCGCGAGCCGGTGACCCGCACGCACGCGCCCAGCAGCCCCTGGGTGGTGGTGTGCCCGGAGGGGCTGGCGACGTCCACGGCCCCGGTGAGCCCGCCGGCCAGCCCGGACAGCAGCCAGGAGGCCAGGTCGCGGGCGTCGACGAGCTGCAGGGGCCGCTGCGGGCGCCCGGGGGCGACGACCCGACCGCCGGCGGCGGTGCGCCGCAGCCACCACGGCAGGCGCCCGATGTCCTCGTGCGGGCCCAGGACCAGCCCGGCGCGGGCCAGCAGGGCGTCGGGGAAGCTGGCCAGCACGCCGAGCTCGGCGCCGCGCTTGAGGGCCGGGTAGTCGCCGTCGGCGGCCAGCGGCTCGCCGTCCACGACGGGGGAGGTCTCGTCGACGTGCTCGCCCCAGGCGTACACGGAGCCGCTGGAGACGTAGCCGTAGCGCTGCGCGCGCCCGGCGAGCAGCCGCGCGGCGGTGGTGACCACCCGCGGGGCCCCGGACCAGGTGTCGACGACGGCGTCCCAGCGCTCCGCGCCGAGCGCGGCGGCCAGCGCCGCGGGGTCGGTGCGGTCGGCGCGGCGCTCCCGCACGCCGGCCGGCAGCGCTCCGGTGCGCCCGCGGTGCACGGCGGTCACGCCCCAGCCGCGCGCCAGGGCCTCGGCCACGACCGCGCGCCCGACGAAGCGCGTCCCGCCCAGCACCAGCAGCTCCACGTGCCGATCGTGCCCGCCGCGACGGCCGGCCGGGGCGGGTTCTCCCGCGGGGAGAGCCCGGGACCCTCCGGGGACGGCGCAGCCCCGGCACCGCGAGGCGGTGCCGGGGCTCGGCGGGACGTGCGCGCGGTGCTCAGCCGACGATGTCGGACAGCTCCGCGAGGATGTCGGGCTTGGGGCGGGCGCCCAGGATGCTCTTGACGACCTCGCCGCCGGAGTAGACGTTCATCAGCGGGATGGACGTCACGCCGTACTTCGCGGCGGTGCGCGGGTTCTCGTCCGTGTTGAGCTTCACGACGGTGATCTTGTCGCCGTGCTCGGCGGCGATCTCCTCCAGCACCGGCGCGACGCGGCGGCACGGGCCGCACCAGGGCGCCCAGAAGTCGACCAGCACGGGCTTGTCGGACTTGAGGACCTGCTCCTCGAAGGTGTCGTCGGTGACGGCGGTGGTGGCGCTCACGGGCTGCCTCCTCGTGCTCGGTGGGGTGGGGTGGTCTCAGCGCTCGCGCGGCTGCGGGCGCTCGACCGTCTCGGAGTCCGCCACCGCGGGGGTGGTGGTCTCCTCGCGGGGCGGGTTGACGTCCTGCTCGACGTCGTCGCGGGCGGCGAGGTACCGCTCGGCGTCCAGGGCGGCGGAGCAGCCCATGCCGGCGGCGGTGATGGCCTGCATGTACGTGTGGTCCACGACGTCGCCGGCGGCGAACACGCCGGGCACGTTCGTCCTGGTGCTGCGCCCCTCCACGAGCACGAAGCCGCTCTCGTCGAGGTCGACCTGGCCCTTGACCAGGCCGGTGCGCGGCTCGTGGCCGATGGCCACGAACAGGCCGGTGGCGGCCACCTCGCGCTCGGCACCGGTGACGGTGTCGCGCAGCGTGACGCCGCTGACCTTGTCCTGGCCGTGGATCGCGGCGACCTCGGAGTTCCACGCGAAGCGGATCTTCTCGTTCTCGTGGGCGCGGCGGGCCATGATCTTCGAGGCGCGCAGCTCGTCGCGGCGGTGCACGATCGTGACCGTCCGGGCGAAGCGGGTCAGGAAGGTGGCCTCCTCCACGGCGGAGTCGCCGCCGCCGACGACCACGATGTCCTGGTCGCGGAAGAAGAAGCCGTCGCAGGTGGCGCACCAGCTGACGCCGCGGCCGGACAGGCGCTTCTCGTCGGGCAGGCCGAGCTCGCGGTACGCCGAGCCCAGCGCGAGGATCACGGCGCGGGCGCGGAAGGTCTGCCCGCCGCCGGTGACGACCTCCTTGACGTCGCCCTGCAGGCGCACGTCCACGACGTCGTCGGTGACCAGCTCGGCGCCGAAGCGCTCGGCCTGGGCGCGCATGTTGTCCATGAGGTCCGGGCCGAGGACGCCCTCGGGGAAGCCCGGGAAGTTGTCGACCTCGGTGGTGTTCATCAGCGCGCCGCCGGCGGTGACGGAACCCTCGAAGACGAGGGGCTCGAGCTCCGCGCGGGCGGCGTACAGGGCCGCGGTGTACCCGGCCGGACCGGAACCGATGACGATGACGTTGCGGACGTCGTCCACCGAGGGGCTCACCGAGAGACCTGCTTCCTTCGATCCGTGGGAGCGGCCGGGACGCCGGTCGCCGTGCTGGCTGCAACGGATCGCAGGGCGGGGCGGTTCCCGCCCGCGCCCCCCGGCGGCGGGACCGGCGGGGGG
>NZ_JAAALM010000031.1 GCF_009906395.1 Kineococcus indalonis | reverse complement strand
TCTGCAGGGTGTCCAGGACGAGGCCCTGGTTGTTCAGGCTGGTCACCGCCCCCTCCTCGACCTGCCGGGCGAAGGCGACCCGGTCGCGGATGACCTCCTGCCCGGACAGGTCGGTGGTGACCTCGCCGGTCTGCGGGTTGGTGACCGGCCGGCCCTCCTCGCCCACGACGATCAGCGCCTCGGACGGGCTGGCGATCTCGTAGCGCGTCTTGACGGCGACGACCGCCAGCAGCAGCAGGACGACGAGCGCCCCCGCGACGACGGCGACGAGGATGACGGTGTCCCTCTCGCTCCACTCTCGGGGGCGCGGGGGCCGGGGCGGGACCGTCCACGTGGGCACCTCCCCGGGGCTCGGCGACGTCGTCGCCGACCGGGCCCCCGGCGCACCCGGGACGACCGTGGCCGTGGCCGGGCCGCCCGGGGGCGGGTCGCGCACCCCGGACGTAGTGTCGCGCCGTGCGAGCCGTGACCGTGGAGGAGCCGGGGGGCCCGGAGGCCCTGCGGGTGGTGGAGCTGCCGGACCCCGAGCCGGGCCCGGGCGAGGTGGTGGTGCGCGTGGCCGCCGCCGGCGTGAACCGCGCCGACGTGGCGCAGCGGACGGGCAGGTACCCCTCCCCGCCCGGGGCGCCTCCGCACCCGGGCCTGGAGGTCTCCGGCTGGGTGGAGCGCCTCGGCGCCGGGGTGAGCGGCTGGGCGGTGGGCGAGGAGGTGTGCGCGCTGCTGGGCGGCGGCGGGTACGCCGAGCGGGTCGCGGTGCCCGCCGGGCAGCTGCTGCCGGTGCCGGCGGGCGTGGACCTGGTGGACGCCGCCGCGCTGCCGGAGGTGACGGCGACGGTGTGGAGCAACGTCTTCACCCTGGCGGGGCTGCGCCCGGGCGAGCTGCTGCTCGTGCACGGCGGTTCCAGCGGCATCGGCACGATGGCGGTGCAGCTGGCGCGCGCGGTGGGCGCGCGGGTGGCCGTGACGGCGGGCTCGGCCGAGAAGCTGGCGCGCTGCGCGGAGCTGGGCGCGCAGCTGGGCGTGAACTACCGCGAGGAGGACTTCGCCGAGGCGGTGCGGGCCTTCGAGCCGGCCGGCGCGGACGTCGTGCTGGACGTGGTGGGCGGGCCGTACCTGGCGCGCAACGTGGACGTGCTGGCCACCGGCGGGCGGCTGGTGGTCATCGGCACCCAGGGCGGGGCCCGCGCGGAGCTGGACCTGGGGCGGCTGCTGGCCAAGCGCGCCTCGGTGCACGCCACGACGCTGCGGGCGCGCCCGGCGGCGGAGAAGGCCGCGATCGTGGCCAGCGTGCGCGACCACGTGTGGCCGCTGGTGGCCGACGGCGCGGTGCGCCCGGTGGTGCACGAGCGCTTCGCGCTGGAGGACGCCGCCCGCGCCCACGAGGTGATGGAGGGCTCCTCGCACGTGGGCAAGCTGCTGCTGACCACCGGGGCGCCGGGCCCGGCCGCGTGAGCCCGGAGGAGCTGGCGCAGCGGTTCCCGCCGCAGGTGCTGCGCGACTACGCGCTGGTGGCCGACGGCGCGCGCGGCGCGGTCGTCGGCCCGCGCGGGGCGGTGGTGTGGATGTGCGCGCCCAGCTGGCACGACGACGCGGTGCTCGCCTCCCTGCTGGGCGGGCGGGGCCTGTTCGCGGTGACCCCGGTGCACCCGTTCGTGTGGGGCGGGCACTACGAGGAGGGCACCCTGGTCTTCCGGCACCGCTGGACCGGCCGCGGGGACGTCCGCGTCGAGTGCCGCGACGCGATGGCGATGCCCAGCGACCCGCACCGCGCGGTGCTGCTGCGGCAGGTGCGCGCCGTCGAGGGCGACGCCGAGGTGGAGGTGGTGCTGGACCTGCGCGCACGCTTCGGCACCCGCGCGCTGCGCGAGGTGCGCCGCGGCGACGACGGCCGCTGGAGCGCGCGCACCGGCGACCTGCGGGTGCGGCTGTCGGGGCTGGCGGACGCCGACGTGGACGACGGGGTCCTCACCGGCCGGCTGCGGGTGCCCGCCGGCGGGCGGCACGACCTGGTGCTGGAGGTGGGCGACGCGCGGCTGCCGGACCCGGTGGACCCCGAGCACGCCTGGACCTCCACGATGCACACCTGGCGCTCGGCGGTGCCGGACATCGCGCACTCGGTGGCGCCGGCGGAGGCGCGGCACTCGTACGCGGTGGTGCGCGGGCTGACCTCGGACGAGGGCGGGATGGTGGCGGCGGCGACGATGTCGCTGCCCGAGCACGCCGAGAACGGCCGCAGCTACGACTACCGCTACGCGTGGGTGCGCGACCAGTGCTACGCCGGGCTGGCGATGGCGGCGTGCGGGGGCCCGTACCCGCTGTTCGACACCCTGGTGGCGTTCGTGGTGCAGCGGGTGCTGGCCGACGGCGACCGGCTGGTGCCGGCGTACACCGTGCACGGGCAGCCGGTGCCGGGCGAGCGCCGCACCGGGCTGCCCGGCTACCCGGGCGGGTGGGACGTGGCCGGCAACCACGTGCGCGACCAGTTCCAGCTCGACGTGTTCGGCACGGTGCTGCAGCTGCTGGCCGCGGCGATCCAGCACGACCGCCTGGACGCGGACGGCTGGCGGGCCGTGGAGGTGGCCGTCTCGGCGGTGGAGCGGCGCTGGCGGGAGCCGGAGGCGGGCATCTGGGAGCTGCAGGACGACTGGTGGACGCACTCGCGGCTGGAGTGCGTGGCGGGGCTGCGCAGCATCGCGGCGGTGTGCCCGCCCGCGGACGCGGTGCGCGCGGCGACGCTGGCGGACGCGGTCCTGGCGGAGACCTCGCGCCGGTGCCTGCACCCGGACGAGGGGCGCTGGCAGCGCAGCCCGGGCCAGCCGGGCGTGGACGCGGCGCTGCTGCGCCCGGCGCTGCGCGGGGCGACGCCGCTGGAGGACCCGCGCCAGCGGGCCACCCTGGCGGCGGTGCGCCGCGACCTCGTCGACGACCACTACGTCTACCGCTACTCCCCCGACTCGATGCCGCTGGGCTCGACGGAGGGCGCGTTCCTGCTGTGCGGGTTCCTGCTGGCCGAGGCGCTGCACGCCGACGGGCAGCAGGTGGAGGCGTTCCGGTTCTTCGAGCGCAACCGGGCCGCGTGCGGGCCGGCGGCGCTGCTGGCCGAGGAGTGGGACGTGGAGCAGCGCCAGCTGCGCGGGAACCTGCCGCAGGCGTTCGTGCACGCGGCCCTGCTGCACAGCTCGGTGTTCCTGGGCACCTGAAGCGGCCCGCGGTGACCGGGCGGTACGTGCCGCCCGGTCACCGCGGGGCGGGGGTCACTCGCCCTGCTGCTCGCCGGGCTGCTCGCCCTGCTGCTCGCCGGGCTGCTCGGCGGGCTGCTCGCCGGTCTCGACGGCCGCGGGGGCCGCGGCGGCGACGGCGATGCGGGTGGGCCGGGCGGTGGCGTGCGCGCCGGCCACGCGGACGGTGAGCACGCCGGCCTCGTAGGCGGCGCTGACCGCGTCGGCGGTGACGGTCGCCGGCAGGGTGAAGCTGCGGCGGAAGGTGCCGTAGCGGACCTCGCTGCGGCCGCGCTGGGCGTCGGTGCGGGCGTCCTTGCGCTCGCCGCGCACGACGAGGCGGTCGCCGTCGACCTCGACGGTCACGTCCTCGAGCGCCACGCCGGGCAGCTCCAGGCGGACCAGGGCGTCGTCGCCGTCGCGGACGACCTCGGCGGCGGGCACGAAGCCGGGGGTGCGGGCGGCGCCGACCGGGGCCAGGGGGCCGAAGGTGCGGCGGACGAGGGCGTCGAACTGCGCGTCGAAGGCCGCCTCGAACGGGGTGCGGCGGTTCCACACGGAGAGGGTGTTCACGGCTGTCCTCCTGGGACGATCCACGGCGCCCGGGGCGAGCGCCTTCGACTCACACAACGTGAGCCCCCTCCGCTCAATTCCGCGTTCGCCCCCGGCGAAGGGCGGAGCGGGACGAGCGCGGGCAGGATCGGCGCATGGACTACGTGAAGCTCGGTTCCACCGGCCTGGAGGTCTCCCGGCTCTGCCTGGGGTGCATGAGCTACGGCGACCCCGAGCGCGGCGGGCACCCGTGGACGCTGCCGCAGGAGGAGAGCGCGCCGTTCCTGCGCCGCGCCTTCGACGCCGGCGTAAACTTCTTCGACACCGCCAACGTCTACTCCAACGGCTCCTCCGAGGAGATCCTCGGCGAGGTGCTCCTCAAGCACGTGCCGCGCGAGGAGGTCGTCGTCGCCACCAAGGTGCACGGGCGGATGCGCCCGGGGCCCAACGGCGCGGGCCTGTCGCGCCAGGCGGTCCTCACCGAGATCGACAACAGCCTGCGGCGCCTGGGCACCGACCACGTCGACCTGTACCAGATCCACCGCTGGGACCCCACCACGCCGGTCGAGGAGACGCTGGAGGCGCTGGACGACGTGGTGCGCGCCGGCAAGGTCCGCTACCTCGGCGCGTCCTCGATGTGGGCGTGGCAGTTCGCCAAGGCCCTGCACCTGCAGGACGTCAACGGCTGGGCCCGCTTCGCGACCATGCAGGACCACTACAACCTCCTGTACCGCGAGGAGGAGCGCGAGATGCTGCCGCTGTGCGCGGACGAGGGCGTCGGCGTGATCCCGTGGAGCCCGCTGGCGCGCGGCAAGCTGACCCGCGACTGGGACGCGGCGACGAACCGCTCCGAGAAGGACGAGTTCGGCAAGACCCTGTACCGCGACTCCGACGAGCGGGTCGTGCAGGCGGTGGCGCGGGTGGCCGAGCGCCGCGGGGTGCCGCGCGCGCAGGTGGCGCTGGCGTGGGTGGCGCGCAACCCGGTGGTCGTGGCGCCGATCGTGGGCGCCACCAAGCCGCACCACCTCGACGACGCGCTCGCCGCGCTGGAGCTGGAGCTGAGCGAGGAGGAGGTCGCCGAGCTGGAGGCGCCCTACGAGCCGCACGAGGTCGCCGGGTTCTGACCCGGCCACACCCGCCCGGCCGACCCGCCCGGCCGACCCGCCCGGCCGGGCCGCGCCCGGCGGCTCAGCCGGGCAGGTCCAGCACCGCGCGCGCGAGGTCGGCGTGCGTGACGAGGGTGCCCACCAGGCCGCTGCGCAGGGCCGCGGCGGTGGCCCCCGCGCGCACGCCGGCCGCGCCGGTGGACATGGCGACGACCTCGCCGGCGCGGCGCAGCTGCCCGCCGGTGACGCCGACGACGCGGTCGGCCAGCCCCGGCACCTCGGCGCCGTCCGCGCCCAGCAGCACCCCGGTGATCTCGGCGACGACGCCGGCGGCGGCGAGGCTCGCGGCGGTGGCGGGGTCCAGGGAGTCCAGGGCGGTGGACTCCCCGGGCAGCCAGGCGCCGATGGAGACCACGGCGCGGGTGAGCGCGTCCAGCTCGGCCAGCGCGCGGGCGATCTCCGGCTGCGAGCGCAGGCTGTCGGCGGTGGCGGCGTCGGGCACGGCCAGCGGCGCGTAGAACGTGGCGGCGCCGGAGCCGGTGGCCTCGGCCGCGCGCCGCACGAGGTCCACGGCGCTGCCCTCGACGTCGGGGCGGGGCAGGGCGCCGGCGAGCTGGACGAAGCGGGCGCGCAGCGGCGCGGACAGGGCGGCGACCAGCTGGGAGACGGTGCGGCCCCAGGCGAGGCCGACGACGTCCTCGGGGGCGACGGTCTCCTCCAGCAGCCCGGCGGTGAACTGGGCGACGGCGCGGCGCTGCTCGGGCACGGCGGTGCCGGCGGGGCGCACCACGTACGCCGCGCGCAGCCCGAAGCGGGCTCGCAGCGCCTCGCCGAGCTCGCCGTCGACGTCGGCGGGCACCTGGACGCGGATCTGCACGAGACCGGCGCCCTGGGCGTCGGCGAGCAGGCGGGCGACCTTGAAGCGGCTGATGCCCAGCTCGTCGGCGATGCGGACCTTCGTCTGGTTCTCGACGTAGAAGCGCTGCGCCACGGCGGCGGCCAGCGCCAGACCGCTCGTGGTGGCCCCCCGCGCAGGCGCCTTCGCCATCGCACCCTCCCGCTCGGCTCGCGCTGAGCAGCCCGGCGCCGGCGCCGAGGTGCTCAGCGAGTTGACAGCTCACGTCCCGGGCGCCACTATCGCACAACTGAGACTGAGCCGCTCAGATGAGCGGGCGGGACGAGATCCCCGCGGGCCCCTCCGGAGGCCCGACCTGGACCTGTCGACGAGGACATGGAGGGCACGATGCTCGGACGTCACACCCGGCGCGCGGCACTGGCGACCGCGATGAGCGGGGCGCTCCTGGTGGCGGGCTGCTCGGGAGCCGGCGGCGGCAACGGCGGTGGTGGGGGCGGCGGCGACGACGAGGGCGGCGACCGCAGCATCAACGTGATCATGGTGAACAACCCGCAGATGGTGGACCTGCAGGGCCTGACCGAGGAGAACTTCACCGCCGAGACCGGCATCACGGTGAACTTCACCGTGCTGCCCGAGAACGACGTGCGCGACCGCATCACGCAGGAGTTCACCAGCCAGGCCGGTCAGTACGACGTCGCCTCGATCTCCAACTACGAGGTGCCCTTCTACTCCGAGAACGGCTGGCTGGCGCCGCTGGACGACTACATCGCCGACGACGCCGAGTTCGACCAGGACGACATCCTCGAGCCGATCGCGGCCGGGCTGACCGGCGAGGACGGCTCGGTGTACGCCGAGCCGTTCTACGGCGAGTCCTCCTTCCTGATGTACCGCAAGGACGTCTTCGAGCAGGCCGGCCTGACCGTGCCGAACAACCCGACCTGGCAGGAGGTGGCCGACCTGGCCGCCCGCGTGGACAACGTCCAGCCGGGCATGCGCGGCATCTGCCTGCGCGGCCAGCCCGGCTGGGGGCAGGTCTTCGCGCCGCTGACCACCGTGGTCAACACCTTCGGCGGCACCTGGTTCGAGGAGGACTGGACCGCCAAGGTCGACGCCCCGGAGTTCACCGAGGCCACGCAGTTCTACGTCGACCTCGTGCGCGCCCACGGCGAGGCCGGCGCCCCGCAGGCCGGCTTCACCGAGTGCCTGAACAACATGACGCAGAGCCAGGTGGCCATGTGGTACGACGCCACCTCCGCCGCCGGCTCCCTGGAGGCGGCCGGCTCGCCGGTGGCCGGCAAGATCGGCTACGCGCAGGCGCCGGTGAACCGCACGGACGCCTCCGGCTGGCTGTACTCGTGGGCGTGGGGCGTCCAGGAGGCCTCGCAGAACAAGGACGACGCCTGGGAGTTCATCTCCTGGGCCTCCAGCCAGGGCTACGAGGAGCTCGTCGGCGCCGAGCTGGGCTGGCCGCGCGTGCCGGCCGGCAAGCGCACCAGCACCTACGCCAACCCCGACTACCAGGCGCAGGCCGGGCCGTTCTACCAGGCCACGCAGGAGGCCATCAACGCCGCCGACCCCAACGACCCGGGCGTGCAGCCGCGCCCGGCGCCGGGCATCCAGTTCGTGGCCATCCCCGAGTTCGCCGCGATGGCCACGGAGGTCTCGCAGTACGTCAGCTCCGCGATCGCCGGCCAGACCACCGTGGCCGACGCGCTCGGCCGCGGCCAGCAGGTCGCCGAGCAGCAGGTCACGCAGGTCTACCAGCAGTGACCTCCCGCACCTGAGCGGCGCCGTCCCACCCGCCCGGGTGGGGCGGCGCCGCTCACCGGGCACCGACCTCCCCGACTCCCGCAGGAGCACACCGATGAGCACGGGAACCGACACCCCGATCACGCCGAGCGGGAGCGCCGCCAGCCCGCCCGCTCCGTCACAGGCCACCAGCGCCCGGCGCGCGGCCGACTGGGCGCGCCGGGCGCCGCTCATGCCGGCGCTGGTCTTCCTCATCATCTGCACCCAGCTGCCGTTCGTGGCCACGATCGTCATCTCGTTCATGAACTGGAACTCCCTGCGCCCGCGCGACCGCGGCTTCGCCGGCGTCGACAACTACGTCGAGGTGTTCACCAACGCCTCGCTGCGATCGTCGGTGTGGAACACCATCGTGCTCACCGTCACCGTCGTGGTCGTCAGCCTGGTCCTGGGCCTGCTCATCGCGCTGCTGCTGGACCGCAGGTTCGCCGGGCGCGGAGCCGTGCGCACCATGATGATCGCGCCGTTCCTCGTCGTGCCCATCGCCGCGGCCCTGCTGTGGAAGCACGCCCTGTTCAACCCCTCCTACGGGTTGTTCAACGGCGTGCTGACCTGGATCTGGCAGCTCTTCGGCTCCGACAGCCCCCCGCAGCCGGAGTGGCTGACCGCGGCGCCGAAGATCGCCATCGAGGCGGCGCTGATCTGGCAGTGGACGCCGTTCATGATGCTCATCCTGCTGGCCGGGCTGCAGTCCAAGCCGGCCGACGCCGAGGAGGCCGCCCGCATGGACGGCGCCAACGCCTGGCAGGTCTTCCGGTACCTGACCTTCCCGCACCTGCGCCAGTACCTGGAGCTGGGCGCCCTGCTCGGCTCGATCTACATCGTGCAGAACTTCGACGCGGTGTTCACCATCACCTCCGGCTCCCTGGGCACGGCGAACCTGCCGTACACGATCTACCAGACGTTCTTCCAGGCCGGGAACTACGGCCTGGCCTCGGCGATGGGCGTCGTCGTCGTCATCGCGACCATCATCATCGCAACCTTCGCCCTGCGGGTGGTCTCGAGCATGTTCAAGGAGGAGAACGCGCGATGAGCACCACCACCCCCGTCGGCACCGCGCCCCGGCCGGGCGCCGTCGTCCCCACCAGCCGCCGCGAGCGCAGGGCGCGGCAGATGAACCGCGGCAACCCGCTGTGGGGCCTGCTCGCCTGGGTCGTCGGCCTGCTCTTCGTCGCCCCCGTGCTGTGGATGGTGCTGACGTCGCTGCACTCCGAGACCGACGCGGCCACCAACCCCCCCTCGATCGCCGCGGCGCTCACCCTGGACGGCTACCGCTCCTTCTTCGACGCCGGGCCCTGGCCGCCGCTGATCAACTCGCTGTCGGCCTCGGTGGTCTCCACGGCCCTGGTGCTCGTGCTGGCCGTCCCGGCCGCCTACGCCCTGTCGATCAAGCCGGTGCGCAAGTGGACCGACGTGATGTTCTTCTTCCTGTCCACGAAGTTCATGCCGGTGGTGGCCGCGGTGCTGCCGCTGTACCTCTTCGCCCGCTACACCGGGCTGCTGGACAACATCACCTACCTGACGCTGCTGTACACCTCGATGAACCTGCCCATCGCGGTGTGGATGATGCGCTCGTTCCTGGCCGAGGTCCCCGTGGAGATGCTCGAGGCCGCCGCCATCGACGGCGCCGGGCTGATCCGCACGCTGCGCTCGGTGGTCGCACCGGTCGCGCTGCCGGGCATCGCGGCGACCGCGCTGATCTGCTTCATCTTCTCCTGGAACGAGCTGCTGCTGGCGCGCACCCTGACCGCCGTGGTCGCCGGCACCTCCCCGGTCTTCCTCACCGGCTTCGTCACCAGCCAGGGCCTGTTCCTGGCGCAGCTGTGCGCGGCGGCCACCGTGATCTCCCTGCCGGTGCTGGTGGCCGGCTTCGCCGCCCAGGACAAGCTGGTCCAGGGCCTGTCCCTGGGAGCCGTCAAGTGACCTCGACGACCGCCGCCACCCCGCTGTCGCCGCGGACCCTCCCCGAGGTCGCCGCCTCGGTGCCGGTACCCACCTACGACCGCGCCGCGGTGACGCCGGGCATCGTCCACATCGGCGTCGGCGGGTTCCACCGCGCCCACCAGGCGATGTACCTGGACCGCCTCATGTCCGAGGGCCGGGCGCTGGAGTGGGGCGTGCGGGGCCTGGGCGTGCTGCCCCACGACCGCCGCATGAAGGAGGTCATGGACGCCCAGGGCGGGCTGTACACGCTGGTGCTCAAGCACCCCGACGGCACCCTGGAGCCGCGGGTGGTCGGCTCCATCCTGGACTTCCTGCTGGCCCCGGACGACCCGGAGGCGGCGGTCGAGGCGATGGCCGACGAGCGCATCCGCATCGTCTCCCTCACCGTCACCGAGGGCGGCTACAACATCGACGCCGTCACCGGCGAGTTCCTGCTGGACACCCCCGACGTCGCCGCCGACCTCGCCGAGGGCGCCGTGCCGCGCACCTCCTTCGGCCTGGTCACCGAGGCCCTGCGCCGCCGCCGCGAGCGCGGGCTGACGCCCTTCACGGTGATGAGCTGCGACAACATCCAGGGCAACGGGCACACCGCCCACCGGGTGTTCGTCGCGTTCGCCACCGCCAAGGACCCCGCGCTGGGCGCCTGGATCGACGAGCACGTGCGGTTCCCGAACTCCATGGTCGACCGCATCACCCCGGTCACCACCGACGTCGAGCGCGCCGAGGTGCGCACGCGCTTCGGCGTGGAGGACGCCTGGCCGGTGGTGTGCGAGCCGTTCACGCAGTGGGTGCTGGAGGACTCCTTCACCGACGGCCGGCCGCCGTTCGAGGAGGCCGGCGTGCAGGTCGTCGCCGACGTCGAGCCGTACGAGCTGATGAAGCTGCGGCTGCTCAACGCCAGCCACCAGGGCCTGTGCTACTTCGGGTACCTGGCCGGTCACCGCCTCGTGCACGAGGTGGTGCAGGAGCCGCTGTTCGCGCGCTTCCTGCTGTCGTACATGGAGCGCGAGGGCACCCCGACCCTGCCGCCGGTGCCGGGCATCGACCTGGACGCCTACCGCCGCGAGCTGATCTCCCGCTTCTCCAACGCCGAGGTCCGCGACACCGTCGCCCGGCTGTGCGCGGAGAGCTCCGACCGCATCCCCAAGTGGCTGCTGCCGGTGGTGCGCCACCAGCTCGCCCACGGCGGGGAGTTCTTCCGCGGCGCGGCCGTCGTGGCGAGCTGGGCGCGCTACGCGGAGGGCGTGGACGAGCGGGGCGAGCCGATCCGCGTCGTGGACCGCCTCGCCGAGCGCGTGGTCGCCACCGCCGGGCGCAACCGCACCGATCCGACGGCGTTCATCGCCGACCGCGCGCTGTTCGGCGACCTCGCCGACGACGAGCGGTTCGTCGCGGAGTACACCGCGGCGCTGACCTCCCTGCACGAGCGCGGCGCCCGGGCGACCCTGGAGGCCCTCGTCGCCCGCGACGGGACCCCCTGAACCCCGCCCCGCGGTGGTCCGGGGAGGGGCGCCCCCCCTGGACCACCGCGGGGGTGCGCGGGCTCCGGGAGGGGCGGTGGGCGGCCACTAGGATCGGGGCATGGCTCCGAAGGTCGTCCCCGCACGCGGCATGCGCGACATCCTCCCCGCCGACAAGGCCCGCCGGGAGCACGCGCTGCGGGTGATCCGCGAGGTGTACCGCTCCTTCGGCTTCGACGAGGTCGAGACCCCCGCGCTGGAGGACCTCAGCCGCCTGGAGTCCGGGCAGGGCGGGGAGAACGAGAAGATGCTCTTCAAGGTGCTGCGCCGGGGCCTGGACCCCGACGAGGCCCTCAAGCCCGCCGAGGCCGCCGACCTGGGCCTGCGCTTCGACCTGACGGTGCCGCTGTCGCGCTACGTCGCCTCCAACGCCGCGGCGCTGCGCACCCCCGCGAAGCTGCTGCAGATCGGCCCGGTGTGGCGCGCCGAGCGCCCCCAGAAGGGCCGCTACCGGCAGTTCGTGCAGTGCGACATCGACGTCGTCGGCGAGCCCGGCAGCATCGCCGAGGTCGAGCTGGTCACCGCCACCCACACGGCCCTGACCCGCCTGGGCCTGAGCGGCACCACGCTGCGCATCAACGACCGGCAGGTCCTGGCGGGCCTGCTCACCGGGTGCGGGTTCGCCGAGGCCGACCACGGCAGCGTCCTCATCACCGTCGACAAGGCCGACAAGGTCGGCCTGGACGGCGTGATGGAGGAGCTGCGCGGCAAGGGGTTCGACACCGCCCACGTCGCCGCGCTGGAGGCCGCCCTGGGCCGCCTGCTGACGATCACCGACCTGTCGGCGCCGGACGCGCTGGCCGCGGCGCTGCCGGGGGCGGTGCCGGCGCAGGCGGTGCAGCGCCTGGGCGAGATCGGCGCGGCGCTGGCGGTGTCGGCGCCGGAGCTGCCCGTGGTGTTCGACGTCTCCCTGGTGCGCGGCATGGGCTACTACACCGGCCCGATCTTCGAGATGGCGCTGGAGGGTTCCGGTTCCTCGATCGCCGGCGGGGGCCGCTACGACAACATGGTGGGCCGGTTCACCGGCCGCGACCTGCCCGCGTGCGGGTTCTCCATCGGCTTCGAGCGCATCGCCGACCACGTCGCGCTGGACGAGGACCGCTCCCGCTCCTGCGCCCTGGTGCACCCGGCCGACGCCCCCGCCGGGGAACTGGTGCGCAAGCAGCGCGAGATGGCCGCGCAGGGCTACCGCGTGGCGCTGGTGAAGCAGGCCAAGCGGATGCAGCCCCTGCTCGACAAGCTCGTGGAGGAGGGGTACGGCAGCGTGGTGCGCGCCCGCGTCGGCGAGGACGGCGCGGTGGCGTTCACCGAGCCGTCCCCGCTGAGCGGCAGCGCCGGCTGAGGACCCGCCCACCACCGGGCGCGGGCGCGGCGGGAAAACCCCTTGCCGGGCCCGCGCGCCGGCGCCCACCGTCGTGGTCGTGGAGACCACGCCCCCGCCGATGCACGCCGGGCAGCTGCGGGTCCCGGTGGGCGCGGTGCGCGCCCTGGTCGCCGAGCAGTTCCCCCGGTGGGCGGGGCTGCCGGTGCGGCCGGTGCGCGCGGAGGGCACGGTGAACGCCGTCTTCCGCCTCGGCGAGGAGCTGGGCGCCCGGTTCCCGCTGGCACCGGGCGACGTGCGCGCCGTGCGCGAGCAGCTGCGCGCCGAGGCCGCGGCCACCCGCGAGCTGCGCGGCGGCACCCGGGTCCCGGTGCCCGAACCGGTGGCGCTGGGGGAGCCCGGCCACGGGTACCCGCTGCCGTGGTCGGTGCAGACCTGGCTGCCCGGCGCCACCGCCTCCGCCGAGGACCCCGGCGCTTCGCCCGCCTTCGCCCGCGACCTGGCCGGGTTCGTCGCCGACGTGCGGGCCGTGGGCACCCGGGGGCGCACCTTCTCCCGCGACGGCCGCGGCGGGGACCTGCGCCGCCACGACGGGTGGGTGCGGACCTGCCTGCGCGAGAGCGGGGGGCTGCTCGACGTGCCGCGGCTGCGCCGGCTGTGGGAGCGGCTGCGGGACCTGCCGCGCACGGCGCCGGACGCGATGACCCACGGGGACCTGGTGCCGGGCAACGTCCTGGTGCGCGACGGGCGGCTGGCGGGGGTCCTGGACTGCGGCGGGCTGGGGCCGGCGGACCCGGCGCTGGACCTGGTGGCGGCCTGGCACCTGCTGGAGGCCGGTCCCCGGCGGGTGCTGCGGCGGGAGCTGGGCTGCGGGGACCTGGAGTGGGAGCGCGGCAGGGCGTGGGCGCTCGAGCAGAGCCTGGGGCTGGTCTGGTACTACGCCGTCACCAACCCCGTGCTGAGCCGCACCGGCCGGCGCACCCTGGAGCGCGTCCTGGCGGACGAGGACGCCACCGCGGGCGCGGTCCGCCCCCGGTGACCGGCCGCGGCCACCGGCCGCGCCCGCCGACCGCTCACTCCGCGGGCAGGTCCAGCGGGCGCTTGTAGTAGCCCCACGGGAACGTCATCGACTTCACCGGGGTCCAGCCGTCCTTCTCCAGGCGGCGGCGCGCGGCGGGGTTCCAGGGCTGGCGCAGGTGCTCCCACTGGTGGTCGGAGGCCTCGACGAGGTGGTAGAGGGTGCCGTAGTCGACGACGTGCCAGCCGCGGCGGCCCTCGCGCTCCAGGACCTCCATCTCGTCGAAGGCGGTGAGGGGGGTGAGGACGCGGCGCTGCCGGCCGCCCTCGCCGGTGCCGGCGTCCTGACCGGGCTTGGCGGTGGGCGAGCCGAAGCGCTGCTGGGCGGCCTGCTTGCTGACGCCGAGCACGGCGCCGACGGCGTCCCAGCGGTGCCCGGCGGAGCGGGCGCCGTCGATGGAGGTGCGCAGCAGGCGGCTGGCCTCCTCGGCGGCCACGCGGCCGGCGTCCACCAGGCGCAGCGTGCCCTCGGGATCGGTGGCGGGGTCGCCGGGCGTGCCGGCGGCCTCGATGACGGCGGCGGCGATGCGCTCGCGCAGCAGGGCGGTGGTGGCCTCGTCGAGCCCCGTGGTGACGGTCACCGGGTCTCCCGCTCGCCGGCCGGGCCGAGGGGCTCCAGGGCGTCGAGGGTCTCGCGGTCCTCCTGCGCGGCCCGGGTGCGGCGCACCTGGGTGCGCAGCGCCAGGCCGGCGAGCAGGCCGCCCAGCAGGGCGACGGCGAGGAGGAGGACGGTGCGCAGGGGGCCGTCTCCGGTGGTCAGCAGGACCAGGGCGACGCCCAGCGGGACGAGGAGGGGGACGAGGGCGAGCCGCTGCGAGGGGGCCCGGCGGGGTGCGGTCATGCGTCAAGGATGTCTTGACGAGAGCAGGCCGTCAAGGGTTCCTTGACAGCTCGTCCCCCGGGTCCCGGTGCACCCCTCAGCGCTGGCAGTGCGGGCACCACCACGTCCAGCGCCGCTCCGGGTCGCCGGGCACCTCCGCGCTCACCTCGACCGGCGTGCCGCAGCGCAGGCACGGCTGCCCGCCCCGTCCGTACACCCAGTGCTGCCGGCCGGGGCGGGTGTCGCCGGTGGTGACCTGGTGGGTGTCGCGCCCGCTGATCGAGAACCGCAGCATCTTCACCGCCAGGCGCACCAGGGGCTCCAGCGCCACCTCGCCGACGGGCCGGGTGGGCAGGTGCCCGCGCAGGAAGCACAGCTCGTTGACCCACAGGTTGCCCAGCCCGGCGAGGTTGCGCTGGTCCAGCAGCGCCGCGGCCAGCGGGCGCCGCGGGTCGGCGGCCAGGTTGCGCACCGCGGCGGCGACGACCTCGCCGACGGGCGTCACCGCGTCGAGCGGGTCCGGCCCCAGGTGGCCGACGACGGTGTGCTCCTGCGCGGTGGGCAGCAGCTCCACCACGGGCAGCTTCAGCCCCGCGGCGCTGGCCCCGTCGGTGCGCAGCAGCACCCGCACGTCCGGCTGCAGCCGCCGCGGCAGCACCTTGCCCGGGGCCAGGACCGTCCACGAGCCGTCCATGCGCAGGTGGGTGTGCAGGGTCAGCGCGGCGCCGTCGAGGTCGAAGCGGGTCAGCAGGTGCTTGCCGCGCGGGGAGGTGCCCAGCACCCGCGCCCCGGACAGGTCGGCGGTGGCGTGCTGCGGCACCCGGAAGTCGCTGGCGCGCACGGTGGCGCCGCGCAGCCGGACGTCCAGCGCGCGCGCGGCGCGGTACACCGTGTCCCCCTCCGGCACCCGCCCACTCTGGGCGGTGCGGCCGCGCCGCGCGAGCCGGGAGCGCCGGGCTCGGCGCACCACGCGCAGGTGCGGGACGGGCGCCGTCAGCGGCGCCGGCCGTAGGTCAGGCGGCGCAGCAGCACCTCCGCGGGCCCGCGCGCACCGGCGCGCTCCAGCGCCGCCGCGCCCAGCAGCAGCACCAGCCAGGTGAGCACCGCCAGCGCCGAGGCCTGCGCCACGCCCAGCTCGCCGCCCAGGCCCAGCACCGAGGCCGGCAGCAGCAGCGCGAACACCGCCGAGTGCCCCAGGTACCCGCTCAGGGAGCGCCGGCCCAGCGCGAGCAGCGGGCCCACCGCGGCGGGCCGGCCCCCGGAGCCGGCCGCGCGCGCGACGGCCAGGCCGGCCAGCGCGGCGTACCCGGCGCCGCCGGCGTACCCGGTCACCGAGTGCAGCGCGCCGGCGGCCAGCACGCCGCCCGTGCCGGGCGCCCACGCCCCGGCGGTGGCCAGGGCCAGCGGCAGCCCGCCCAGGGCCGCCAGCGGCACCCCGCAGCCGGCCAGCAGGGCGAGGGTGCGCCGGTGCCGGGCGGGCTCGTCCAGCAGCCCGCGGCGGGCGGCCAGCGCGCCCAGGGCGAGGGCGCCGAGCACCAGCGGCGGCTGGAAGGCGGTGAGGAAGACCCACTCGGGGGCGCGGGCCGCGGCCGCGGCCGGCGCGGACGTCAGCGCCACCGACGCCAGCACCTCCCCGGCGCCGGGCAGCGTCTCCAGGGCCCCGAAGACGGCCACCAGCACGGCGCCGGCGACGGCGAGCACCACCAGCCGGCGGGTGCGCGGCGCCACCAGCGCCCCGGCGGCCAGCACCAGCAGCAGCCCGTAGGTGGCGACGATGTCGGCGGCGAAGAGGACCACGCCGTGCAGGGCGCCGACGAGCACCAGCGCCCACCCGCGCCGGCGCACCAGCCGGCGCACCTCGCGCCGCGCGGCGCCGCGCTCCAGGCGGCGGCGCACCAGTTGCCAGGTGCCGTAGCCGACGAGCATCGAGAACATCGGGAACGAGCGGCCGTCGACCAGGCAGGTCTGCAGGACCACGACGACGCGGTCCAGCGCGGACAGGGTCGAGGCGGCGGGGTAGCCGCGCACGCCCGGCGGGCGGGCGTGCAGGTGGTGGTGCACGTTGGCCAGGCAGATGAACAGCAGCACCGCGCCGCGGGCCAGGTCGGGGGCGGGGACGCGCTCCGACAGGGCGGTGCCGCGCGGGGCAGGGACCTCCGGCGCCCGGGTCACCGCCCCATCG
>NZ_JAAALM010000319.1 GCF_009906395.1 Kineococcus indalonis | reverse complement strand
GGCCCTGCCCGCGCCACCGGGTCCACCGGGCGGCGCGGCGGCGCGCCGCCCGGTGGACCCGGTGGCGCGGGCAGGGCCGGCGGCGGGGCTGAGAACCGGCGGGGACCGCGCGGTTGAAGCCGTGGAGGGCGGGTAGGGGGAGGTCACGAGCGAGGACGCCCAGGGGAGGAGCGCACGTGGTCAAGTACCTGCACGACGCCGGGATCAAGTCCGAGTGGGCCTACGCGGCCGCCTTCGGCAGCATCGCCCTGTCGTTCACGTCCTGGCTGGTCTCCAAGGAGAAGGAGAAGGGCGCCGGGATCGACCGCGCCGACCGCTGGGGCATCTTCGTCGGCCAGTGGGCGCCGACGTTCTTCGGCCTGGGCAACGCCCTCGCCGCGTACGAGAAGAAGTGACCAGGTAGGAACAAGGAGAAGGAGCCCGCGTGTACCGCCACACCCGTGAGCTGCAGTTCACCGCCAAGCCCGAGAAGCCGGACGCGCTGTTCGCCGCCAAGTTCCAGGAGATCCTCGGCGGTCAGTTCGGCGAGATGACCGTGATGATGCAGTACCTGTTCCAGGGCTGGAACTGCCGGGTCCCCGGCAAGTACAAGGACATGATCATGGACATCGGCACGGAGGAGATCTCGCACGTCGAGATGCTCACCGTGATGCTCGCCCGCCTGCTGGAGGGCGCGCCCGGCGAGACGACGGAGAAGGCCGCCGCCGCCAACCCGGTCCTGGCCGCCGTCCTGGGCGGGCAGAACCCGCAGCACGCCATCGTCTCCGGCGGCGGGGCCCGGCCCACCGACAGCCTGGGCAACCCCTGGAACGCCGGCTACATCATCGCCAGCGGCAACCTGCTCACCGACTTCCGCTCCAACGCCGCCGCGGAGGGGCAGAGCCGGCTGATGACCAGCCGCATCGCCAACATGACGGACGACCGCGGCGTGAAGGACATGCTGGCCTTCAACCTGGCCCGCGACACCTACCACCAGCAGCAGTGGCTGCTGGGCATCCAGTCGCTGGTCGAGGAGGGCTTCACCGAGAGCGAGATCGAGCGCTCCAACGGCGAGTGGGAGGACACGGACGCCGCGCACGTCTTCTACACCTCCACCAACGGCAGCCGCGCCGGCGAGGGCCTGTGGGCCACGGGCAACAGCGTCGTGGACGGCCAGCCGTTCCGCGTGGAGGAGCTGCGCCCGCTGACCGACGACGACGCCGTCCTGCCCGCGCCCGACCCGCTGCAGTTCGTCACCTACGACGGCAGCCAGGGCAAGGGCAAGCCCGGCAACGCCGTGGGCGGCGCGGTGCAGCAGGCCGAGAACGTCGTCACCAAGGTCAAGGACGCCATCACCGGCGACAAGCACTGAGCACCGCGCGCAGCCGGACCGCTCCGGCGCGCAGCTGAGCGGGCCCGCCCGCACCGAGGGGTCCGAGGGCCCCCGCACCGTCGACAGCGACGGTGCGGGGGCCCTCGTCGTGCCCGGTGCGGGCCGGTGCGGGCAGGTGCGGGCAGGTGCGCGCCGGAGCGGTTCAAGGGACGGGCCCGGCGCGCCGACACCCCACCGTGATCCACGACCCGGCCACCGCGCGGCCGCGCACCCGGCGGGCCGCCGCGTGAGCGCCGCCCTCGCCCTCCTCGCCAGCGCCCTGTGGGGCACCTCCGACTTCCTCGGCGGCACCGTCAGCCGCCGGCTGCGCGCCGTGCAGGTCCTCGCCGTCTCCCAGGCGCTGTCCTGCGCGGTGCTGCTGGTGGTCCTCGGCGCCGGCCTCGGCCGCGGCGGGGCGGGCCCGACGGGCGCCTGGCTGGGCTGGTCGGTGCTCGCCGGCGCCACCTGGGCCGGCGCCATGGCCGCCCTCTACACCGCCCTGGCCCGCGGCACGATGGGCGTCGTCGCGCCCATCGCCGCCGGCGGCACCGTCCTGCCCGTGCTGCTGGGCCTGGCCGCCGGGGAGCGCCCCGCGCCCCTGCAGCTGCTCGGCGTCGCCGTCGCCCTCGCCGGCGTCGTCGCCTCCGCCGGACCGGACCTGCGGGGGGGCTCGCGCGGCCAGGGCGGCGCGATCGCGCTGGCCCTGGTGGCCGCCGTCCTCTTCGGCGTGGAGGTGTGGGCCGTGGCGCGCGGCAGCGCCGCCTCGGTGACCTCCACCCTGCTCGGCATGCGCGTCACCTCCGCCGCGCTCGTCGTCGCCGCCGCCCTCGCCCGGCGCGGGGCCGAGCGCGTCGGGCCCCGCGACCTGCCGCCCCTGCTGGCGCTGGGCGTGCTGGACCTGGCCGCCACCGCCGCGTACGCGCTGGCCTCGCGCGGCGCCCTCGTGAGCGTCGTGGCCGTCCTGGCCTCGCTGTACCCGGCCGTCACCGTGCTGCTCGCCCGGCAGGTGCACGGCGAGCGGCTGCGCCCCGTGCAGGCCGCCGGCGTCGTCGCCGTGCTCGCCGGCGCCGTCTGCGCCGGCCTCGGGTGAGCGGCGCCCGCAGCGCCGCCGGGACGCCCCGCCACCCGTTCGGGCGGTCCAGCGGCACGGTCACCCCGCCGAACCACCTCGTGTGGCCGAGCAGGAGCAGGAGGTTGACGTGAGCGCACACGCCCCGACCGGGTGGACGGCCCGGCGCCGCCCGTCGCGGTCCGCGGTGCTGCAGCTCGTGCTGCTGCTGCCGCCGCTGCTGTTCATCGTCAGCACCGTCCCGGGCGTGCGCCCGCACGACGGCTACCGGTTCCTGCTGGACGGGGTCCTGAACAACCTCGCCTACGAGTGCGCGGCGCTGCTGTGCCTGGTGCGCGCCCGCCGCCAGCCCACCGGCCGCCTGGGCTCGCACCTGCTGGCCGCGGGTCTGGCCCTGTACGGCGGCGGCAACGTCTTCTGGACCGTCGTGGTGCGCCCGATGGCCGACCCGCCCTACCCCTCCGGCTCCGACGCGCTGTTCCTGTCGTTCTACCCGCTGGCGTTCGCGGCGCTGGTGCTCATGGCCCGCCGCCGCGACGGTCGCTTCGCGTGGAGCCTGTGGCTGGACGGCCTCGTGGCCGGCCTGGCCGTCAGCGCCGCGGCCGCCGCCGCCGTCATCGGCCCCATCCTCGACGTGCCCGCCGACAGCTGGGCGGCGGTCGCGGTGACCACCGCCTCGCCGCTGCTGGACCTGGTGCTGCTGCTGGTGCTGGCGCCCGTGCTCTCCATGCACGGCTGGCGCCCGCCGCGCGGGCTGTGGCTGCTGGCCGCCGGCCTGGTGCTGTTCGTCGTGGCGGACCTGGTCTACCTGTTCCGCACCGCGCAGGGCAGCTACGTCTCCGGCCGCCTCGGCGACGGCGTGTGGGTCCTGGGCGTGGTCCTCATGGGCATGGCGCCAGGCTGGCCGGCGCGCCGCAGCCGCTTCCGCCTGCCGCGCTGGGCCGTGCTGGCGATCCCGCTGGCCTCCACCGTCGTGGCGCTGGCGGTGCTCGTCGTCGACCACGGCCTGCACCTGCACCCGGCGTCCATCGCGCTGGCCGCGGCCACCGTCGTGGCCGCCCTGGCCCGGCTGCTGCTGACGTTCCGGGAGGTCGCCAACCTCGCCGAGAGCCGCGAGCTCGCCCTCACCGACGAGGTGACCGGGCTGGGCAACCGCCGCACCCTCTACCGCGCCGTCGAGCGCCTCGCCCGCTACGACGGCGGCGAGGTCCCCGCCGGGCTGCTGCTGCTGGACCTGGACCGCTTCAAGGAGGTCAACGACAGCCTGGGCCACCACGCCGGCGACGCGCTGCTGCGCGGCGTGGGCCAGCGCCTGCAGCGGGTCGGTGCCGAGCACGGCGCCCTGGAGGTCGTGCGCCTGGGCGGCGACGAGTTCGCGCTGCTGGTGCGGGGCGGGACCGAGGCCGCGCAGGCGGTCGCGGCCGCCGTGCACGAGGCGCTGCAGGCGCCCTTCCCCGTGGAGGACCTGCAGGTGCGCGTGCGCACCAGCGTCGGCCTGGCCGCGCTGCCCCTGACCGTCCTGGACGCCTCCGCCCTGCTGCGGCGCGCCGACGTGGCGATGTACCGGGCCAAGGCCCAGGGCGTGGGCACGTTCACGTACAGCGTCGAGGCCGACGAGTTCGCCTCCGGCGACCGCCTGGCCACGGCCGAGCTGCTGCGCGAGGCGATCGAGCAGCGCGCCCTGACCCTGCACTACCAGCCGAAGGTGGAGCCCGGCAGCGGGCACGTCGGCGGGGTCGAGGCGCTCGTGCGCTGGCAGCACCCCGTGCGCGGGCTGCTCTACCCGGACGCGTTCCTGCCGGTCGTGGAGGGCGCCGGGCTGATGGAGGAGATGACCCGCGCGGTGCTGGAGCAGGCGCTGGACCAGGCGCGCGCCTGGCACCTGGCCGGCCGGCCCCTGGCGGTGGCCGTCAACCTCTCCGCCTCCTCGCTGTCCGACCCGCGCCTGCCCGAGCGCGTGGAGCGGCTGCTGGCCGAGCGGGCCCTGCCCGCGCACCTGCTGGAGATCGAGATCACGGAGGACTTCCTCATGGCCGACCGCGAACGCGCGCAGGTCATCCTCGCCGGCCTGCGGCAGCGGGGGGTGCGGGTGGCCGTCGACGACTACGGGACGGGGTACTCCTCGCTGGCGTACCTGCGCCAGCTGCCCGTGGACGACCTCAAGCTGGACAAGTCGTTCGTCACCGACCTCGGCTCGGACCCGCGGGCCCTGGCCATCGTCCGCTCCACGATCATGCTCGCCCACTCGCTGGGCCTGCGGCTGGTCGCCGAGGGCGTCGAGGACGCCGCGACGTGCCGGGAGCTGACCGACGCCGGGTGCGACGTCGTGCAGGGCTGGTACTACGCCAAGGCGCTGCCCGCGCCGGACCTGGAGGCGTGGCTGGTGCGCCAC
>NZ_JAAALM010000318.1 GCF_009906395.1 Kineococcus indalonis | reverse complement strand
TCTTCGCGGTCCTGCGGGTGGCGGCCGCGCCGGTCGCACGGCCGCCACCCGCAGGACCGCGAAGAAGGCCCCGCCGCGCCGGGCCGGGGAGCCGGCGGCGAAGGAGGTGACCGCCGCCCCGGCCAGGGCCGGCGCGGCGGCCGGGGCCGGCGCGCCGGGGCTGGACGCGCGCGCCGTGCGGCAGTGGGCGGCGGCCAACGGCATCGCGGTGCCGCCGCGCGGTCCGCTCAGCACCCGCGTGCGCGAGCAGTACCTCGCCGCGCACTGAGCGCGCTGCCCCCGGGCGGGTGCGCGACGGGCTCCCCGCGGGCTCCACGAGGTCGCGGTTCGTCAACGATCCGCCCGCGCCGGGCGTGTCGGGGTGGCACCGCGGCGCTGCCCGCCGCACCGTGGAGGACGGACAGGTGCTCGATCTCTCCAGCAGGGGGCACGCCGGGGCGTGCGCAGGAGGACGCCATGCCGAAGCAGCGCAGCACGAGCGGGCGCGCCGAGACCGCGGGCCGCGGGCGGGGGGAGCGCGCGCGCGACGGGCGCCCCCCGGCCGGGCCCGCCGTGGACCCGGTGGTCGAGGCGGTGCTGGAGGTCGCGGCGGCCCACCGGGGCCAGGCGCACCCGGCCGTGCCCGTCGGGCGGGCCGTCGAGGAGGCCGTCGGGCGGGCCGTCGGGCGCGCCGCGGCGCAGGCGCAGGACGGTGCGCACCCCTGGGCGGGTGGTGAACCCGCGAACCTGCGCGGGCGCGACGGCCTCACCGACGGCGAGCGGCGCGCGCTGGCGCACCGCTACGACGTGGTGGTGCCGCCCGCCGCGGGGTGAGCGCAGCGCCACCGCCGCACCTGGGACCGGCGGGACACCACCGCCTCACCGAGACGGCGCGGATCGCCGGCGAGGGCGGCGCCCTGCCGCGCCCGGAGCAGCTCCGGGGGCGCGACGGGGACCGCCGGTGCAGAGCCGCCCGTCCCCGTCGGCGCCGAGCCGCTCACAGCCACTTCTTGGCCCGGAAGGCCACGTACAGCCCCACGCAGGCGGCGAGGATGACGGCCAGCACGACGAAGTAGCCGTAGCGGGTGTGCAGTTCCGGCATGTTGTCGAAGTTCATGCCGTAGATGCCGGCGATGGCCGTGGGCACCAGCGCGATCGCCGCCCACGCCGAGATCTTGCGCATGTCCTCGTTCTGGCGGGCCGTCACGCGGTTCTGCCGCACGCTGACCTGCGTCAGGTGCGCCTGCAGGACGTCGGTCAGCAGGCGGTCGTAGCCGTCGACGGCGTCCGCGGCGCGCAGCAGGTGGTCCAGCACGTCGCGGTAGTAGGGCCGCTTCTCCTCCGCGACCGCGTCGGCCCGCGGTCCGGTGGGGCCGCCCTCGACGAGCCGCTGCAGCGGGACCACCAGCGGCAGGACGGCGCGCCGGAACTCCAGCACCTCGCGCTTGAGCTTGTAGATGCGCTCGGCGTGCTCGTCCTCCCCGCCGCTGAAGACCTGCTCCTCGATCTCCTCGACGTCGATGGCGATGGCCTGCACGACCTCGCCGTAGCCGTCGACGACGTGGTCGAGCAGCCGGTAGAGCACGGACGCCGGCGTGAGGGCGTGCGCCGCGCCCGTCAGGGGCACGTCGAGGTCGACGTCCGCCCCGACCAGGCCGAGCTCGGCCAGCTCGGCCCGGTCCAGCTCGGGCACGTCCAGCTCGGCGCGCACGTCGGCGACCACGGAGGACTGCCCGTGGCGCACCGTGATGAGGAAGTGCGCGCCCAGGAAGACGGCGACCTCGGCGATGTCGACGACCTCGTCGTGGTCGACGTAGCGCACGGGTTTGAGCACCGCGAACGTCAGGTCGGGGTACTGCTCGAACTTCGGGCGCTGGTGCGCGTTGATCGCGTCCTCGACCGCCAGGGCGGGCAGGCGGAAGGTGGTCGCGAGGCGCTCCAGGTCGCGGGCGCTGGTGCCGTGCAGGCCCACCCACACGAAACCGCCGTCGGCGCGGGCGTCGGCCAGCGCCGCCTCGAGGTCGGAGACGCGGCGCTGGCGCCCGTCGGCCAGGTACAGCTTGCAGGCGACCACCGGCAGCGCCGCCGGCGCGGGCCCCGGCGGACGGCGCAGCGACGGGCGTGACGACACGATCGGGCCTCCTGCTGCGTGGTCCCCAGCGCCCCGGCGCGGGGCGGCGTCCCGGGCGGGCGCCGAGCGATCGTAGGCGCCGCCGCCCGTGCGCGTCGCACGGGCGCCCCCGGCCCCCGGGGGCGCCGGGGCGCCGGCGGGTCGGGGGTCGTCGGCGATCACCCGCTGCGCCGTCGGGCACGGGTCGTCGGGCAGGATGCCCGTGTGCCGGCCGAACCCGTACCGCGTGCCACCGCCGAGGCCGTCGCCTGCTTCGTCGAGCGGGAGGCGCGCTCCACGCAGCCCCTGTTCGGCCTGGCCGACGCGGACGCCGACGCCCGCGCCGCCTGGGCCGGTTTCGTGCGCCAGTACCGGCGGGCCGTGCGCGACCGGCGCGAGCTGACCGCGGACAACCTCACCCACGTCCTGCTCGACATCGCCCTGCTGTTCCGGCACGCGCCGGGCTTCGACCCGCAGTGGCTGCGCTGGCGGCAGGCCGACGAGGAGCTGGAACGGGGCCGGGCGTGAGGAGCGCTCACCGGGGCCACACGGCGTCCAGGACGCGTTCGCCGGCCCGGCCGTCCTCCAGCGCGCAGTAGCGCCGCGCGAAGCGGGCGTAGCGCTGCGCGTGGGCCGCGGCCACCGCGGGCAGGTCGCGCAGCGCCTCGGCGAGCTCCTCCTGCTCCAGCAGCACCGGCCCCGGCGCCTCGGCCCGCAGGTCCAGCGTGAAACCGCGCAACCGGTCGCGGTAGTGCTCCAGGTCGTACGCGTACAGCACGATCGGTTTGCCGGTGACCGCGAAGTCGAACATCGACGAGGAGTAGTCGGTGACCAGGACGTCGGCGGCCAGGTACAGGTCGGACACCTCCGGGTGCTCGGAGGTGTCGCGCACCCGCTCACCGGGGGCGGCACGGCGCTGGTGGCTGACGAACCGGTGCAGCCGCAGCAGCAGGACGCTGCCCGCGCCGAGCTGCTGCGCGAGGGCCTCGACGTCCAGCCCCAGCGGTGCCTCGACGCCGGCGGCGGCCTCGTCGTCGCGGTACGTCGGCGCGTACAGCACGGCGCTCTGCCCGTCCGCGATGCCCAGCGCCGCGCGCACGCGGGCGCGGCGGGCGTCGCGGTCGGGGGCCGACAGGACGTCGTTGCGCGGGTAGCCGGTCTCGAGCACCGCGCCGGTGTACGCGAACGCGGCCCGCAGCAGCCGCGTCGCCGCGGCGCTGGGGCTGACGAGCAGGTCCCAGCGGGCGATGTCCTCGTCGAGCTCGGCCATCACCTCCTCGGCGGGCAGGTGCGCGGCGTCCCGGTGGATGCGCTTGAGCGGCGTGCCGTGCCAGGTCTGCAGGTACCTCGCCCCGGGGCGCTTGCGCCACCGGTCCAGCTGCACGTGCGTGTTGGAGACCAGCACGTCCGCGGACTCCAGCGCCTCCACGGCCCGCGGGGTGCCGATCGGCACGGTGGCCACGCCCGGCGGGAAGCTGGCGGCGTGCCGGGGGTCGGCCAGCCAGACGTGCTCGTGCCCGCCGCCGCGCGCGAGCAGCCCCTCGTGCAGCGCCCGCGGGTTGTCGGCGTAGCGGCCGTTGTCGGCGTTCCAGACGACCTTCACCGCTGCTCCCGCCGTCGCGCCCACCGCTGCTCCCGCCGTCGCGCCCACCGCTGCTCCCGCCGTCGCGCCCACCGCTGCTCCCGGCCCTGACCGGGCCCGCGCCGGCCGGCGCGCGTCACGGGCGCGGTGCGCCGGCGCGGGTGGAGCGCTCGACGCTGGTGGTGATCGAGGTGCCGTCCTCGCCGCTGGTCCAGGGCATGACGCGGTGCCAGCCGGCGCGGGCCAGCGCCTGGTCCAGCACGTCGGTGCTCATGGGCGCGCCGGGCTGCGCGGGGGCCCACGGCAGCAACCGGTACCACCCCGGCGACCGGCGCTGCCCGCGCCCCCGCGCGGACGTCCACCCCTGCGGCGCACCGTCCTGCCGGCCGTCCTGCCGGCCGTCCTGCCGGCCGTCCTGAGACCCGTCCTGATGCCCGGCCCCGGCGGTGTCGGGCTGCCCGGGTTCGTGCAGCGGCACCCGCGAGTGCCGCTGGCCCGTCTCCGGCAGCGTCAGCACCAGGGCCTGCGCCCCGCCGTCGTCGGCGCCGGGCGCGGCGCCCGTCGTGCCGCCCGGGGTGCCGTACGTCGCCGTCAGCCGCCGTCCCCGGGGAGCGGGCCCGTCCCAGTCCGGCGGGTCGCCCAGGTCTCGGGCCCGGGCCACCGCCACGGTCAGCTCGCCCAGGTGCTCGAGCAGTCCGGTGAACTCCCCGTGCAGCCGCTGCAGCGCGGCCAGCACCTCGGCCTCCGGCCGGGTCGCGGCCGTGCTCGCCGCGCCGGGACCCGCGGGGCGCCAGCGGCTGAGCGCGTCGGGAGCCTCCTCCCAGCTGCGCGGGGCGCGCTGCCGGTCGGCGGGGCCGGCCAGCGCCCACTCCTGGTGCAGCAGCTCGTGCTGGGCCCGGGCGAGGTCCTCGGCGGAGTCGACGGCCTGCAGGACCTCGTCGAGCAGGTGCCCGGTCAGCCGTTCGCACGCCAGGCGGCGCACCCGGGCGCGCACGCCCTTGCCCCCCCGGATCCTCCTGCTCCTGCTCGTGCGGTCCAGCGTGCTCCACAACTGCGACAGCGCGTGGTCCACGCGGGACGTGACCAGGGTGAGGCGGCCCGCGGCGAGCAGCACGTCATCGGTGGGGGAGTCGACCACGGCACCAGCTTGACGCACCGCCACCACCGCGCAAGGTCGACCGCGCGGGAAGGGGCAGGACGGGGGC
>NZ_JAAALM010000317.1 GCF_009906395.1 Kineococcus indalonis | reverse complement strand
CCGGCGGGCCGACCACGGCGCCGCCGGTCCCCGGCGCGACCACGGGCGCCGTCACGGGCGCGGGCACGACGGTGGCGGCCGCCACGACCACCACACCGGGCGCCACCCCCACCCGGGACGCGCCCGCCGAGGACTGCGGAGGGGTCGGCTGATGGCCACCGTGCTGCCCGTGTACCCCACCACGCGCCGCAACGTCGAGCTCGTGCTCGTCGTGGGCGCCGTGCTCATCGCGTGCGGCGCGTGGGCCGTGGTGGGCCTGACCGGCGAGGGCGCCCTGCCGGCGGGCCTGCTGCTGCACGGCGGCGGCCTGGGCGCGCTGGCGGTGGTGCTGCACCTGCTGCTGCGCTGGCGCGCCCCCCACGCGGACCCCGTGCTGCTGCCGGTGGCCACGCTGCTCAACGGCCTGGGCCTGGTGATGATCCACCGCCTGGACCTCGCCGAGGAGACCGCCGCCGCCTCCCGGCAGTTCGTGTGGTCCGCCCTGGGCGTGGCCGCCGCCGCCGTCGTCGTCGTCGGGCTGCGCGACCACCGCATCCTGCGCCGGTACACCTTCACCGCGATGGTCGCCGGCCTGGTGCTGCTCGTGCTGCCGCTGGTGCCCGGCCTGGGCCGGGAGATCAACGGCGCGCGCATCTGGGTCGGCGTCGGGCCGCTGTCCTTCCAGCCCGGCGAGATCGCCAAGATCGCGCTGGCGGTGTTCTTCGCCGGCTACCTCGTCGTGCACCGCGACGCGCTGTCGCTGACCGGCCCCAAGCTGCTGTTCCTGCGGCTGCCGCGCGCCCGCGACCTCGGCCCGATCCTGCTGGCCTGGGCCGCCAGCGTCGGGGTGCTGGTGCTCCAGCGCGACCTGGGCACCTCGCTGCTGTTCTTCGGGCTGTTCGTGGCCGTGCTGTACGTGTCCACCGAGCGGGTCAGCTGGATCGTCATCGGCCTGGCGCTGTTCGCCGCCGGGGCGGTGTTCGCCGCCACGACCATGTCGCACGTGCGCAGCCGCGTGGACATCTGGCTGCACCCCTTCGAGGCGGAGAACGCCGACCGCGCCTACCAGCTGCTGCAGGGCCTGTACGGCATGGCCAACGGCGGGCTGCTGGGCACCGGCCTGGACCGCGGGCGCCCCGACATCGTGCCGTTCGCCAACTCCGACTTCGTGTACGCCTCCTTCGGCGAGGAGCTGGGCCTGGTGGGGCTGTTCGCGGTGCTGCTGCTGTACGGCGTGCTCGTCGAGCGGGGCCTGCGCACCGCGATCGGCGTGCGCGACGGCTTCGGCAAGCTGCTCGCCGCCGGCCTGGCGTTCTCGGTGGCGCTGCAGGTGTTCGTCGTCGTCGGCGGCGTCACCCGCGTCATCCCGCTGACCGGGCTGACCACGCCGTTCCTCGCCGCCGGCGGCTCCTCGCTGGTGTCCAACTGGATCGTCGTGGCGCTGCTGCTGCGGGTCTCGGACCTGGCCCGCCGGCCCGCGCCGGAGGTCCGCAACGGCCCCGAGACCGGCGACACCGGCGTCACCCAGGCGGTGAGGCTGCCGTGAACCGCCCGCTGCGCAGGCTCTCCGCCGTCGTCGCCTTCCTGTTCTTCGCGCTGTTCGCCTCCACGACCTGGATCCAGTTCGTGCGCGCCGGCGACCTCAACGCCATGCCCGGCAACAGCCGCCAGCTCTACGCGGAGTTCGGCCGCGAGCGCGGCGCGATCCTCGTGGGCGCCGGGCAGGCCATCGCCACCAGCGCCCCGGTGGACGACGCCTACCGGTACCAGCGCCAGTACGCCGCCGGGGAGCTGTACGCCCCGGCGACCGGCTACTACTCCATCCGCTACGGCACCTCCGGCGTGGAGCGCACCGAGAACGACGTGCTCTCCGGCACCGCCGACGAGCTGTTCTACCGGCGCCTGTCCAGCCTGCTCACCGGGGAGGAGCCCAAGGGCGCCTCGGTGACGCTGACGATCCGCCCCGAGGTGCAGCAGGCCGCCTGGGACGCCCTCGACGGGCGCAAGGGCGCCGTCGTGGCCCTGGACCCGGCCACCGGCGACGTGCTCGCGATGGTCTCCGCGCCCAGCTACGACCCGAACGCGCTGGCCACCCACGACGGCGCGGCCGCCGGTCAGGCGTGGGAGCAGCTCACCGGCGACGAGGACGACCCCCTGATCAACCGCACCACCGGCGCGCTGTACCCGCCCGGCTCGACGTTCAAGCTGATCACCGCCGCGGCGGCCCTGGAGAGCGGGGACTACACCGCCGACACCCTGCTGGCCGGCCCGCAGGAGCTGGACCTGCCGCAGACCAGCAACACCCTCAGCAACGACGAGGGCACCGCCTGCGGGCCGGGCGACAGGGTCAGCCTGCGCGACGCGCTGCGCATCTCCTGCAACACCGCCTTCGGCCAGCTCGGCCTGGACCTGGGCGCCGACGCCCTGGACGCGCAGGCGAAGGCGTTCGGCTTCGAGCAGCCGGTGTCGATCCCGCTGGCCGTCACGCAGAGCACCTACCCGGAGGGCTCCACCGGGCCGCTGCTGGCGTACTCCGCGATCGGGCAGGGCGACGACAAGGCCACCCCGCTGCAGGTGGCGATGATCTCCGCGGCCATCGCCAACGACGGGGTCGTCATGCGGCCCAACCTCGTGGCCAGCGTGCGCGACGACGTGTCCCTCGACGTCGTCGAGGAACCCTCGCCGCAGGAGCTGGGCCGCGCGGTCAGCTCGCAGACCGCCGCCACGCTGCAGGACATGATGCGGGCGGTCGTGGACTCCGGCACCGGCACCCGCGCGCGCATCGACGGCGTGGACGTCGGCGGCAAGACCGGCACCGCCCAGCGCGGGGAGGGCCAGACGCCCTACGCCTGGTTCACCTCCTGGGCGGAGCGCGGCGAGCAGCAGGTGGCCGTGGCCGTCGTGATCGAGGACGGCGGGTCGGTGGACAGCGCCTACGGCGGGCGGCTGTCCGCGCCGGTGGCCAAGCGGGTCATGGAGGCGGCGCTCGGTGGCTGAGGCACGTGCAGGCACCGCGGGCGCAGGCGCCGCGGTGGGCCAGGGACGACGGGGACGGGGAACGCAGTGACGACGGACGCATCGACCAGCGGCGGGGGCCAGGCGTCGCCGCGCCTGCTCGGCGGGCGCTACGAGGTCGGCGCCCTGCTCGGGCGCGGCGGCATGGCGGAGGTCCACGTCGCCCGCGACACCAGGCTGGGGCGGGTGGTGGCGGTGAAGCTGCTGCGCTCGGACCTGGCGCGCGACCCCTCCTTCCAGGCGCGCTTCCGCCGGGAGGCGCAGGCCGCCGCCGGGCTGAACCACCCCTCGATCGTGGCGGTGTACGACACCGGCGCCGACCAGGTCGTCGAGCACGGCGGGGCGCGCGTGGACCTGCCGTGGATCGTCATGGAGTACGTGGAGGGGCGCACGCTGCGCGACGTGCTGCGCACCGACCACCCGCTGGCGATCACCGAGGCCCTCTCGATCACCGAGGGCGTGCTGGGGGCGCTGGAGTACAGCCACTCCAAGGGCATCGTGCACCGCGACATCAAGCCCGCCAACGTGATGATCACGCCGGCGGGCGAGGTGAAGGTGATGGACTTCGGCATCGCCCGGGCCGTCAGCGACTCCTCCGCGACCCTCACCCAGACGTCCGCCGTGATGGGCACCGCGCAGTACCTCTCGCCCGAGCAGGCGCGCGGGGAGACCGTCGACTCCCGCAGCGACCTGTACTCCACCGGCTGCCTGCTGTACGAGATCCTCACCGGCCGCCCGCCGTTCACCGGCGACGCGCCCGTCGCGGTGGCCTACCAGCACGTCTCGGAGCAGCCGAAGCCGCCCAGCGAGCTGGTGCCGAACATCCCGCCCGCCGTGGACCAGGTCGTGCTCATGGCGCTGAGCAAGGACCGCGAGCACCGCTACCAGAGCGCCTCCGACTTCGCCGACGACCTGCGCCGGGCCGTGGAGGGCCGCCCGCTGCGCGGGGCGAGCTTCGCGCCGACCACCGCGGTGCCCACCGCCGGGGCCACGACGGCGCTGCCGGCCACCGGTGCGCCCACCGCCGCCACCCGCGCGGTGCCGCCGGTGGCCGGCGCCGCCGGGATCGTCGGCGGCACCGGCACGCTGCCGCGCGTGGACGACCCCGACGCGGCGCCGCCGGAGGAGGAGCGCCGCAAGCGCTGGCCGTGGGTGCTGCTCGTCCTCGTCCTGCTCGGCGGGATCGGCGCCGCCGCCTACGCCCTGCTGGACCTCGGCGGCGGGGGCGGCGGCTCGGACCCGACGACGAGCGCCACGCCCACGGCGGCGCCGGTGCCGCAGGTGGTGGGCCTGCCGCAGGGGCAGGCCGAGCAGCTCGTGCGCGACGCCGGCCTGGAGCCGGTGGTGCAGCAGGCGCCCAGCGCCGACGTGCCCGCCGGGAACGTGATCAGCGCCGACCCGGCGGTCGGGGAGCGGGTGGCCCTGCGCGGCACGGTGACGCTGACGGTCTCCACCGGCCCCGAGCAGGTGACGGTGCCCGACGTGTCCGGCTCCAGCCAGGACGACGCGCGCGCCGCGCTGCGCTCGGCGGGCCTGGAGATCGGCTCGGTGGAGTCCACCGACGAGGACCCCGGCGCCGAGCGCGGCACCGTGGTGCGCACCGACCCGGAGGCGCGCGCGAGCGTGGCGCGCGGCACCGAGGTGGCGATCTACGTCGCCAGCGGGCAGGTCACCGTCCCGGACGTGACCGGGCGGAGCCTGGACGACGCGCAGGCCGCGCTCAACGACCTGGGGCTGAACGTCAACGCCTCCGAGGGCTCGGCCGGCTCCGGCGAGCCGGGCACCGTGGTCAGCCAGAGCCTGCCCGCCGAGAGCACCGTGGACGTGGGCACGTCCATCAGCCTGGTCGTGGCGCCGGAGGAGACCACCCCCTCGCCCACGCC
>NZ_JAAALM010000316.1 GCF_009906395.1 Kineococcus indalonis | reverse complement strand
CGCGCGACCAGGTCCGCCACCCCCTTCGCCCCCGACGTGCACCCCCTCGTGGCGCTGGCCGTGGTGCCGGCGGCGGCCGCGCCCGTCGCGGCGCTGCTGTCGGGGCTGGGCGTGCTGGTCCTGCCGGCCTGGGTGTTCGTCGCCGCGTGCGCGCTGCTGGGGGCCTCGGCGCAGAGCCGCTGCCAGCGGTTGCTGTCGGGACCGGACCCGGACGGCCGCCTCGGCCTGCGGGTGGCGTGGGCGATGGCGCTGTTCGCCGTCATCACCGCCTGCAGCGGCACCACGTTCCTGCTGCCGCTGGCCGCCCTGCTCGTCGGGGCGCCCCACGTCGACGTCTCCGGCGGGCGCGCCTGGCGGCCCGTGGCGGCCTCCGGCGCGGTGCTGGTGGTCGCCCAGCACGCCCTGCTGCTGGCCGGGGTGCTGCCCTCCCCCGTGCCCGCCGCGCGCTCCGCCGGGATCGCCGTGCTCACCTCCGCCGCCGCCCTCATGTGGCTGCTGGCGCTGGCCCGCGTGGAGGACGAGCGGCGGGCGCTGCTGGCGGACCTGCGCTCGGCGGAGGCGTGGTTCCGCGCCCTCGTGCAGGACTCCCGGGAGGTCTTCGCGACGGTCCGCCGCGACGGGACCGTCTCCTACGTCAGCCCGTCGGCGTCGGAGGACTGGCGCGTGCCCGCCGCCCTGCTCGTGGAGCGGCCCTTCCCGGAGCTGCTGCACCCGCAGGACCGGGCCGAGGCGCTGGCCTGCTTCGAGCGCTGCCTGGCGACCGGCGGGGAGGGGACCGTGCGGGTGGAGCTGCGGGTGCGGGCGCGCGACGGCGGCCACCGCTGGCTGTCGGCGGCCCTGCGCGACCAGACCGGCAACAGCGCCGTCGGCGCGGTCGTCGTCCACCTGCACGACGTCACGGAGCGCCGCCGGCAGCAGGCGCGGCTGCAGCACGAGGCCGAGCACGACGCGCTGACGGGCCTGCTCAACCGCGCGGCGTTCACCGCGCGGCTCGACGCGGCGCTGCGGGACGCCCCCGCGGCGGAGGTGGGCGTGGTGTTCTGCGACCTGGACGGCTTCAAGGCGGTCAACGACGGCCTGGGGCACGCCGCGGGCGACGAGCTGCTCGTCGCGGTCGCGCAGCGGCTGCTGGCGTGCGCGCGCGACGGGGAGGTGGTGGCCCGCCTGGGCGGCGACGAGTTCACGGTGCTGGTGCCGCGCCGGGCCGGGCCGCAGGAGCTGGAGGACCTCGCCGAGCGCCTGCGGGCGGCCCTGTCGCCGGGGTTCCGCCTCGCGGGCGGGCACCTCGCGCACGTGGGCGCGAGCACGGGCGCCGCGCTGGGCGGGCCGGGGACGAGCACGGACGAGGTGCTGGCGGCGGCCGACGCGCGCATGTACGAGGCCAAGCGGGCCTCGCGGGGCTCGCGCGTCTGAGGCGGGTCCGAGTCGGGTCCGAGGCGGGTCCGGGGCGGGCCTCAGGCCCAGGGCCCGGCCAGCAGCGCCCCCGTCAGCGGCGCGGAGGGGTCGGCGGCCAGGTCCAGCCCGGAGGCGGGCGCCCCGGAGCGCACCAGCAGGTCGCCCACGGCGGCGATCATCGCGCCGTTGTCGGTGCACAGCCGCACCGGCGGCACCCGCAGCCGCAGGCCCGCCGCGGCGCAGCGCTCCTCGGCCAGCGCCCGCACCCGGGTGTTGGCCGCGACGCCGCCGACGAGCAGCAGCGTGTCGACGCCGTGCTCGCGGCAGGCGGCCACCGCCTTGCGGGTGAGGACGTCGGCGACGGCCTCCTGGAAGGAGGCGGCCACGTCGGCGACGGGCACCTCGCCGCCGGCGTCGGTGCGCGCCTCCACCCAGCGCGCCACGGCGGTCTTCAGGCCGGAGAAGGAGAAGCCGTAGGCGGGGTCGGCCGGGCGCGTCAGCGCGCGGGGGAAGGCGATGGCGTCGCGGTCGCCGTCGCGGGCGGCGCGGTCGACGGCCGGGCCGCCGGGGTAGCCCAGGCCCAGCACGCGCGCGACCTTGTCGAACGCCTCCCCGGCGGCGTCGTCGGTGGTGTCGCCCAGGTGCACGATGCGGTCGCGGCCCAGGTCGCCCAGCAGCAGCAGGGAGGTGTGCCCGCCGGAGACGACCAGCGCCACGCACCGCGGCGGCAGCGGGCCGTGCTCCAGGACGTCCACGGCGGCGTGCCCGGCGAGGTGGTGCACCCCGTACAGCGGCTTGCCCAGCGCGAAGGCCAGCGCCTTGGCGGAGGCCAGCCCGACCTGCACGGCGGTGGACAGCCCCGGGCCGGCGGTGACGGCGACGGCGTCGACGTCGCTCAGCTCCAGGCGCGCGGCCGCCAGGGCCTGGCGCACCACCGGCACCATCGCCTCCAGGTGGGCGCGGGCGGCGACCTCGGGCACGACGCCGCCGAAGCGGGCGTGCGCGTCCATGCTGGAGGCCAGGGCGTCGCCGAGCAGCACGCCGTCGCTGACCAGGCCGGCGCCGGTCTCGTCGCAGCTGGACTCGATGCCCAGCACGACGGGGCTGGTGCGGCTCACCGCTGCGCCTCGACGGGCAGCCCGGCGGCGGTGAGGACCTCCACGCGCTGCCCGGCGGGCAGCCGGTCGACGTAGACGACGCCCTCGAGGTGGTCGCACTCGTGCTGCAGGCAGCGCGCCAGCAGGCCGGTGCCCACCAGGCGCACCGGCTGCCCGTGCACGTCGACGCCGGTGACCTCGCAGCGGTCGGGGCGGGCGAGGTCGGCGTACTGGCCGGGCACCGACAGGCAGCCCTCCCCGTCCAGGTCGAGTCGGCGCCTGCGGCCGGTGGGCAGGTGCAGGACGGGGTTCACGACGTGGGCGACGACGTGCTCGCCGTCCTCGTCGGGGCAGTCCACGACGAACACGCGCGCGTCCACGCCGATCTGGTTGGCGGCCAGGCCCACGCCGTCGGCGGCAGCCATGGAGGCGAACATGTCGGCGACGAGCTGGACGAGGCCGTCGTCGAGGGCGGTGACCGGGGTGCACCTGCGGTGCAGCACGGGGGTGCCGTGGGTGGTGATCGGGTGGGCGGTGCCCGTGCGGCCCTCGAACACCACCGGCCCGCCGCCGCCCGGCTCCCCCGGCTCCCCGCCGGGCGCGTCGTGCTGCTCGTCCTGCTGCTCGCTCACGACGCACGATCGTAGGCGGCCGCGCACCGGGGGGCGGCACCCGCGGGTGGCGCTCAGCGCTGCGGCTCGAAGCGCACGGCGAGCACGGCGACGTCGTCGCCGCCGGCGGGCGCGGCGGCGGCCAGCAGCGCGTCCAGGGCGGGGCCGAGCCCGTCGCGCCCGGCGCGGGCCAGCGCGGCGGCCGCGCCGCGCAGGCGCTCCACGCCGTCGTCGAGGTCGGCGTCGCGGTGCTCGACGAGGCCGTCGGTGTAGAGCAGCAGGGTGCAGCCGGCGGGCAGCTCGGTGCGGTGGTCGGAGCGCTCGCTGCCGCCGGTCTCGGCGCCCAGCAGCACGTCGGGGGCGGTGCGCAGCACGTCCGCGCGCCCGTCGCGGTGCACCAGCAGCGGCGGCGGGTGCCCGGCGCTGGCCCAGCGCAGCACGCGCCGGCCGGCGGCGCGGTCGGCGGCGGACTGCTCGACGCGGGCGACCAGGCAGGTGGCCAGGACCGGCTCGCCGCCCACGGCGGGCACGACGGACTCCAGGCGGGCCAGCAGCGCGGAGGGCTCCTGGTGGCGGTCCAGGGCCAGGGCGCGCAGCGCCACGCGCAGCTGCCCCATGGCGGCGGCGGCGGTGACGTCGTGGCCGGTGACGTCGCCGATGACCAGCAGGGTGGCGCCGTCGGGCAGCACGACGGCGTCGTACCAGTCGCCGCCGACGTGGGCGTCCACGCGCGCGGGCACGTAGCGGGCGGCCAGGTGCAGGTCGTCGGGCTGGGGCAGGTGGTCGGTGAGCATGGCCAGCTGCAGGGTGCGGGCGGTGTCGCGGTGCTCGGCGAGGACGAGCGCGCGCTGCAGCGCCTGGGTGGCGTAGGAGGCGGAGGCCTCCAGCAGGGCGCGCTGGCCGGGCGCGGGGCGCCGGCCGTGCGACCACACGAGGGTGACGACCCCCACGCCGCGCCCGGCGGCCACCAGCGGGACGGCGGCGCAGTAGCTGACGTCGGCGGCCTCCCAGCGCTCGGCCAGCTCCGGGTAGTGCGCGCGCAGGGCCTCGCCGTCCTCGTAGCGGGGCTGCTGCTCGCGCAGCGCCGCGGTGCCGGGGCCGGGCCCGTCCAGGGGCAGGTCCCCCCAGCGCTCCAGCGCCCCGGGGACCAGCTCCTCCAGGAAGGGGGTGCGCAGCACGCCGCGCTGCTCGTCGACGACCGACAGGCCGGCGTGGGTGGCGCCGAAGACGGAGCGGGCGGTGTCCACGACGACGCGGGCGACGTCGTGGACGTCGTCGGCGGCGGTGAGGGCGGCGGACAGGGCGAGCAGGCGGGTGGTGCGCTCGACCGTCTCGGTCAGGGAGCGGGTGAGCTCGTCGCGCTCCACGCGCAGGGCGTGCTCGCCGCTGACGTCGCGGAAGGCGCACAGGACGTGCCCGTCGAGGCGCCGGGCGCGCAGGTGCAGGTGCACGCCGGTGCCGGGCACGGGGCCGGTCCACTCGACCAGGCCGTCCCGGTCGCGGGTGCGGCGCAGCAGCTGGTGCAGCTCGGAGCCGACGGCCTGGGGGAACAGCTCGGCGAGGGGGCGGCCCTGCGCGTCGTCGGCGCGCAGGCCCCACACGGCGGCGCCGGCGTCGTTGACGTGCACGACGCGCCAGCGCTGCGGGTCGAGCACGACGACGCCCTCGGACACCTCCCGCAGCGCCCGCAGCAGGAGCGAGTCCCCGGTGGCTGCGGGTTCCACACCCCGACCGTAGGCCGCCGCGCCGCGGCGCGCACGGGTTCGGGCGCACCGGGCGGGAGCCCGCCGGGAGCCCGCCGGGCGCGCGG
>NZ_JAAALM010000315.1 GCF_009906395.1 Kineococcus indalonis | reverse complement strand
GCCCCCAGCGCCCCGGCGAGCGGACCGGCCAGCGCGCCGGTCCGCGCGGGGGCGCACCCCGCGAGCTGCCCGACGACCCGCGCGCCGGCGCGCTGGCCGCCCGCCTGCAGCGGGTGCTGCTGCGCGACGAGGACCGCCTGCGCCGCCGCCTGGCGGTGCTGGCGCGCACCGGCGACCCCGGGGCGCTCGAGCGCGGCCTGCAGGAGGTGGAGGCGCAGACCACCGCCGCCGAGGAGCGCGCCCGCCGCCGCGAGGCGGCCGTGCCCGAGGTGCGGTACCCCCCGGAGCTGCCCGTCAGCCAGGAGAAGGACCGCATCGCGCAGGCGCTGCGCGAGCACCAGGTCGTCGTCGTGGCCGGGGAGACCGGCTCGGGCAAGACCACCCAGCTGCCCAAGATCTGCCTGGAGCTCGGCCGCGGCCGGCGCGGGCGCATCGGGCACACCCAGCCGCGCCGCATCGCCGCCCGCGCGGTCGCCGAGCGCGTCGCCGAGGAGCTCGGCAGCGAGGTCGGCGGCGTGGTCGGCTACGCGGTGCGCTTCACCGACAGCGTCGGCGAGGACAGCGTCCTGAAGGTCATGACCGACGGCATCCTGCTGGCCGAGATCCAGCGCGACCCCGAGCTGCTGCAGTACGACACCCTCATCATCGACGAGGCGCACGAGCGCAGCCTGACCATCGACTTCCTGCTCGGCTACCTCGCCCGGCTGCTGCCGCGCCGGCCCGAGCTCAAGCTCGTCATCACCTCCGCGACCATCGAGACCGAGCGGTTCTCGCAGCACTTCGGCGGCGCGCCCGTGCTGGAGGTCTCCGGGCGCACCTACCCCGTGGAGGTGCGCTACCGGCCGCTGGCCGCCGACGAGCTCGCCGAGGAGCTGGCCGGCGAGCTCGACGACGACGCCGGCGAGGCCCTCGACGTCGACGAGGCCCCGGTGCCCGCCGACGACCGCGACCAGACCGAGGGGATCCTCGACGCGGTGCGCGAGCTGGCCGCCGAGGGCCCCGGCGACGTGCTGGTGTTCCTGCCCGGGGAGCGGGAGATCCGCGACACCGCCGACGCGCTGAACGACCTGGCGCGCACCGACCGGGAGTTCCGCGACACCGAGGTCCTGCCGCTGTTCGCGCGCCTGAGCGCCGAGGAGCAGCACCGGGTGTTCCGCGCCCACCGCGGCCGCCGGATCGTGCTGTCCACCAACGTCGCCGAGACGTCCCTGACGGTGCCGGGCATCCGCTACGTCGTCGACGTGGGCACCGCGCGGATCTCCCGCTACAGCCACCGCACCAAGGTGCAGCGCCTGCCCGTGGAGAAGGTCTCGCAGGCCTCGGCCAACCAGCGCGCCGGCCGCTGCGGGCGCGTGGCCGAGGGCATCTGCATCCGCCTGTACTCCCAGGCGGACTTCGAGTCGCGCCCGCAGTACACCGACCCGGAGATCCTGCGCACCAACCTCGCCGCGGTCATCCTGCAGATGGCCTCCCTGGGGCTGGGCGACATCGCCGCCTTCCCCTTCATCCAGCCCCCCGAGGCGCGCAGCATCGCCGACGGCCTGGCGCTGCTGGCCGAGCTGGGCGCGCTGGAGCAGGCGCGCCCGGGTGAGCGGGGCGTGCCGCGACTGACCCGCACCGGCCGGGACCTGGCGCGCCTGCCCATCGACCCCCGGCTGGGCCGCATGGTGCTGGAGGGGCGCAGGAACTCCTGCCTGCACGACGTGCTCGTGCTCGTCGCGGCGCTGTCGGTGCAGGACCCGCGCGAGCGGCCGCTGGAGCAGCGCGAGCGCGCCGCGCAGCTGCACGCCCGCTTCCGCCACGAGCGCTCGGACTTCCTCACCTACCTGAACCTGTGGAACTACCTGCAGCACCTGCAGGCGGAGCTGTCCTCCTCGGCGTTCCGCCGCCGCGTCAAGGCCGAGATGCTGCACTACCTGCGCATCCGCGAGTGGCAGGACACCTACCACCAGCTGCGCCGCATCGCCCGCGAGATGGGTTTCGAGGTCGACGTCCCGGCGGTGCAGGCCCCCGCCGAGGGCGAGGTGCTGCCCCCGGCCGCGCACGACGCCGACGGCGTGCACCGCTCCCTGCTGGCCGGCCTGCTCGGCAACATCGGCATGAAGGAGGTGCGCGAGGAGAAGCGCGACGCGCGCGGGCGCGGGCGCGGTGACGGCGGTCCGCGCCAGCAGGAGTACCTCGGCGCCCGCGGGGCCCGGTTCGCCCTCTTCCCCGGCTCCTCCCTGGGCCGGCGCTCCCCGGACTGGGTGCTGGCCGCCGAGCTGGTGGAGACCACCCGCCTGTGGGCGCGGGTGGCCGCCGCGATCGACCCGGCCTGGATCGAGCCGCTGGCCGAGCACGTCGTCAAGCGCCAGCACTCCGAGCCGCGCTGGTCGCGCAAGCGCGCCGCCGTCGTCGCCACCGAGCGCGTCACCCTCTACGGGGTGCCGATCGTCGCCGGGCGCACCGTCGCCTACGGCGGCATCGACCCCGAGCTCTCCCGCGAGCTGTTCCTCCGGCACGCCCTCGTCGAGGGCGACTTCGACACCCGCCACGAGTTCTTCGCCCGCAACCGCGAGCTGCTGGAGGAGGCCGAGGAGCTGGAGCACCGGGCCCGCCGGCGCGACATCGTCGTCGACGACCAGGTCCTCTTCGACTTCTACGACGCGCGCGTGCCCGCCGACGTCGTCTCCGGCCGGCACTTCGACGCCTGGTGGAAGCAGGCCCGGCGCACCGACCCCGACCTGCTGACCTTCGACCCGGACATGCTCGTGGCCGGCGACGCCGGCGTCAGCGAGGAGGAGTTCCCCACGGTGTGGCGCCAGGGCGACCTGGAGCTGCCGCTGTCCTACGTGTTCGAGCCCGGCTCCCCGCGCGACGGCGTCACGGTCGACGTGCCGCTGGAGGTCGTCAACCGCTTCGACGAGCGCGACCTGGCCTGGCAGGTGCCGGGGTTCCGGCACGAGATGGTCACCGCGCTGCTGCGCGCGCTGCCCAAGCAGCTGCGCAAGAACCTCGCCCCGGCCCCCGACAAGGCCACCCGCTTCCTCGAGCGCGTCACCCCGCGCCGGCAGGGCTTCTGGGAGGCGTTCGAGCAGGAGATGCCGCGCCTGGGCGACGGCACCGAGATCTACTACGAGGACGTGGACCTCACCAAGGTGCCCGCGCACCTGCGGCCCACGTTCCGCGTCACCGCCGCCGACGGCTCCGTGCTCGCCGAGGGGAAGGACTTCGCGCGCCTGCGCGAGGCGGTGTCCACCCAGGTGCGCGCGACCATCGCCGAGGCCGCCGACGAGCTGCGCCGCACCGGCGCCACCGCGTGGCCGGCCGAGCCGGGCCCGGACGACCTGCCGGCGCACGTCCCGGACACGCACACCACGGTGCGCCGCGGCAGCGACGTCGTCTCCTTCCCCGCCCTGGTCGACGAGGGCGCCACCGTGGGGCTGCGCACCTTCGCCACCGCCGCCGAGGCGGCGGCGGCGCACCGGGAGGGCACCGTGCGGCTGCTGCTGCTCGTGCTGCCCCCACCGCTGCGGACCGTGCAGTCCGGCCTGCCCAACGACGCCAAGCTGCTGCTGGCGCGCGCCCCCCACGGCAGCGCCGCGGCCGTGCTGGAGGACTGCCTGCGCGCGGCGGTCGACGAGCGCCTGGACGCCGCCGGCGGGCCGGTGCGCACCGCGCAGGACTTCGCCCGCCTGGCCGAGCAGGTCGGCCGCGGGCTGCTGTCCACGACCACCGAGGTCGTGGACCGCACCCTGCGCGTGCTGCGCTCGGCCGCCGAGGTGGAGCGGGCGATCTCGCGCACCAGCAGCCTGGCGCTGGTGGCGACCCTGGCCGACGTGCGCGAGCAGTTCGCCGGCCTGGTGCGCCCCGGGTTCGTCACCGCGGCCGGCGCCGGCCGGCTGCCGGACCTGCTGCGCTACCTGCAGGGGATCCTGCGCCGGTTGCAGACGGCTCCGGAGAACCCCCAGCGCGACCGGGTGCGGATGGCGGAGTTCGCCCGGGTGCGCGACGAGCACGCCGCCCACGTGCGCCGGGCCGGGGCCGTGGTGCCCCCGGAGCTGGTCCGCCTGCGCTGGGCGCTGGAGGAGCTGCGGCTGCAGAAGTTCTCCCAGCCGGTGCCCACCGCCGGTCCCGTCAGCGACGAGCGCATCCTCAAGGCCCTCGCCGAGCTGGGCTGACCCGGCACCCGCCCTCGACCACCGCGACGAGCGGATCCGCTGCACCGCAGCGGATCCGCTCTTGCACTCGCGCGCCGTGGGTGCTACCACTGGTGGTGCGGTACCGGGCTCGACCCGGACCGCGCGGGACACAGCAGTCACACCTGGTGCACGCACTGGAGGTGGTGGTCGTGTTGATGCGCACCGACCCGTTCCGAGAGCTCGACCGGCTGACCCAGCAGGTGCTGGGGACCACGGCGCGACCGGCGGTGATGCCGATGGACGCCTGGCGCAGCGGCGACGAGTTCGTGGTGGAGTTCGACCTGCCCGGCGTGGACGCGTCCAGCGTGGAGCTGGACGTGGAGCGCAACGTGCTGACCGTGAGGGCGCAGCGCCCGGTGCACGAGGGCACCGAGGAGATGGTCGCGGCCGAGCGCCCGCGCGGCGTCTTCAGCCGCCAGCTCATCCTCGGCGACAACCTCGACACCGAGAGGATCTCGGCGACCTACCACGGGGGTGTGCTGAAGCTGCGCATCCCGGTGGCCGAGCGCGCCAAGCCGCGCCGCATCACCGTGCAGGCCACCGAGGACCAGCAGGCCATCGGCGCCTGAGGCGGGGGGCGAGGTGACCGCGACGGTCCCGGCCGGCCCGCCGGACGTGCACGAGGCGTTCTGCGAGCTGCTCCTCGCGGACCCCGAGCGGGTGCGCGAGGAGTTCGAGGCCCTCGTGGCGGCGAGCTGGCGGGTCAGCGCGGGGGCGAGCGCTCCCGCGCTGACC
>NZ_JAAALM010000314.1 GCF_009906395.1 Kineococcus indalonis | reverse complement strand
GTCCCCGGCCCGGCCGCGGCCACCGCCCCCGACCCGGGTGCCGCGGCGGGTGCGGAGCCGGCGGCGGCCGAGCCGGCGGCCGCGGAGGAGTTCTGGAGCTCCGCAGCGCTGTCCGCCGAGCTCGACGAGCGCCTCGCCGAGGTGGCCCTCGGCGGGGCCGGGGTGGACACCGGGCGGTTGTCCGCCGAGCTGGAGGCCGCCGGGACCGGCGCGGCCGGGGCGGGCCCGGTCGCCGCCCTGGACGGGGCGCGGCAGCGGCTGGCGCAGCAGCTGGCCGAGGCGGAGCCGGGGCGGGCACCGGTGAGCGAGATGGAGGAGTTCATCCCCGTGGTGATGGCCGCCATGAAGGTCGTCAAGCTCGGCGTGCGGGTCATCGGCCGCAAACGCGTCGTCGACCTCCTCGCCGGGCTCCTGGCCACGCTCGTGCAGGGCATGGTGGGGCCGCAGGCCGCCCGGCAGCTGTCCCGCCACGTCGCCGACGCGGGGCTGCGCCTGCTGGGGCTGGAGGCCGAGCGGGGTCCCGGCGCCCTCCTGGGCACCGAGGCCCTGGTCGCCACCACCGAGGACACCCTGCGGGAGGTGCTCGCACTGCCCCCCGCCTCCCTGGGCAACGAGCTCCTCCTGGAGGCGGCGGTGCAGCAGGCGTTCACCGCCGCGGCCGTCCGCCACGTGCCCGCCGCGGCCCTGCGCGCCGACCTCGCCGAGGCGGAGACCGACGGCGAGCAGGGGATCTGGGTCATGTTCCCCCGCAACGCCTCCGCCCCCCGGTACCGCTACAAGAAGTTCTCCGTCGTCGAACCCCTCACGCTGACCCGACCCCGGGCCCGGGCCGTCGTCTTCGCCGAGGGGGAGACCTTGGAGGACCGCCTCCTCGACGCCGGTGTGCGTTCCTGGCCCGTGCGGGCCGAGGCCAGCTTCTACGAGTTCCTGCCCGGCGCGGGGTACGGGCACCTGGCCGCCTTCGAGGCCGAGGGGGAGGAGGGCTACAGCAGGACGGCGCTGGAGTTCTCCGAGGTGGCCGCCACGGCCGTGCCCTCTCCGACAGCGCCGCCGTCCACGGACGCGGCCGGCCCGGGCCCCCGGCCGGTGCCCGCGCGCAGCTCCCGGCCCGGTGCGCGCGCGGTGCGCATCCAGGTCCCCGGGCTACCGCTGCCGGCGCGCCGGCCCTTCACGCTGCGCCTGCGCGAGGAGGGCGGCCGCCCGCACCTGCGCCTCGACCTGCACCTCAGCGAACGACGCGCCGACCGGATCGCCGGGCACCTGCGGGCCCGCCGCCCCGTCGACGTCGTCGCGGAGCTGCGCGGGGTGCTGGGCGGGCCCCTGCGCCCGGCCGTGGGCGCGCGGCTGCAGGAGGTGCTCACCCGCCGCGGCCTCGGCGGTGCCGGGAGCGGCCGGCGCCTGGCGGACCTCGTGGCGGAGTCCGCGCTGCGCGCCGTGGCGCAACAGCTCCCGACGGCCGCCGCGGCCTTCACCAGTGCCGCCCAGGACCCGGCCCCCGGCATGACGTTGACCTTCACCTGGACCTTCGCCGGCCGCGGGGCCCTGGCGCGCGGGCAGGCCGGGGACCCCGGGCTCGCCGTGCACGCCGGGGTGCACCGGGGATGAGGTCGACGTGGCTGCGGGCCTGATCGGTGCCGGTGCGGGCGGGGGACCGGCCCCCGTGCGGCCGGGCGCGGCGCCCGGGGCGGTGGTGCGCCAGCTGCGGGCCGAGATCACCCACTGGCGCCTGGCGGCCGAGGCGCTGGCCGACCTCGAGGAGGTCGCCGCGGCCGAGGCGTGGGCCAGCCTGGAGACCTACCTGCACGCCGACGTCCGCGCCCGCCTGACCGCGGTGGTCGCCGCGCTCGTGGGCCGGGCCCGCGGCCTGCAGGCGGCGGCCGCGGCCGGGTCCGACCCCGGCGCGCTGCGCGCGGGCGTGCTGGCCCTGCGGCAGGCCTACCTCCAGGTCGAGACCGTCCTGGACTTCTACGGTGACGCCGTCAACTCCCGCACCAGCCCGTCGCTGCGGGGGATCCTGCGCGGGCTGGACGTCCTCGCCGGCGACTCGCTGGCCGCGACCCTGGGGCCCCTAGGCATCCAGGGCCCACCGGCCCTGGTCTACGTGGACAAGGGTCTCGGGGCCTCCATCCTGCGCGCCGGGGTGCGCCTGTGGGACCAGGCGCACCCCTCACCGGCGGCGGCCGTCAAGCTCACCCGCCACAACCTGTCGCACCCCACGGCCCTGCTGCACGAGACGGGGCACCAGGTCGCCCACCTCACCGGCTGGACCGGCGAGCTGGCGGCCGCGCTGCACGCCGCGCTGCGGAAGCGGTCGGGAGAGGTCGCGGAGCTGTGGGCGTCCTGGGCCGGGGAGGTCGCCGCCGACGTGCACGCCTTCGCCCAGGCGGGCTGGGCGCCCCTCGTCGCCCTGGCCAACGTCGTCGACGCACCCGGCGCGGAGGTGTTCCGCATCCGCTTCGGCGACCCGCACCCCCCGGCCTGGGTGCGGGTGCTGTTCAACGCCGCCCTGTGCAGCAGCTGGTACGGCAGCGGCCCCTGGGACACCGTCGCGGAGGCCTGGTGGCGCCGGCACCCGCCCTCGGCGGCCGGCGACGAGCTCGGCCGCGTCGCCACCCTCAGCGTCGAGGCCTTCCCGGCGCTGGTGGACGTCTGCACCCGCCACCCGGCGCGGGCCTTCGCCGGTGCACCGCTGGCCGCGGTCTGCGACCCCGCGCAGGTGTCACCGGCGGCGCTGGCCGCCCTCGCGGCGCAGGCCGGCCCCTCCCTGCTGACGTCCACCTACCTCCGCCGGCGCCGTCCCCTGCAGGTCCTGGCCCTGCTGAGCACCCGGGCCGTCGACGACCCCGACCACGCCGCGGAACACCGCCACGCCCTGCGCGCGTGGATCCGCGACCTGGGTGCGGACGCCGCACCCGCCAGCGCCCACCGCGTCGCCTGAGCGGCCACACCGCAGGAGGACACCGTGCCCAACCCCACGCAGGACAAGCTGCTGGAGCAGCTCGTCAACCTCACGGCGGCCGTGCAGCGCCTGGCCGAGGCGAGCTCGGTGCCCGCCGTCGCCGTCCGGGACGTCTCCCACGCCGAGGCCGTCCGCCAGCGCGTCGCCTTCGGCTACCGCGTACTGGGAACCCTCACCGGGCGGGTCAGCTCGCCCAGCGGCGGCGAGTTCGACGTCCTGGTCGTGCGCACGTTCCGCTGGCGCTCCCTCGTCGTCTTCCCCGACCTGCCGCCCGGTGCGCGCTGGGTGGAGCTGCGGCGCGGCGGCAAGGTGGAGGTGCTGCGCGTGGAGGAGCCCGACGGGCGCTCCGCGGCGGACGACGGGAAGGGCGCGCTCGCCGACCCGTGGAGCGCGCGCCCCGGCTGGGTGCGGCCACGGGCCTTCACCGACGCGGAGATGATCGGCTCCGTGGTCTTCCTGCGCACCCGGCGGGGACCGCTCATCGCCTTCGGGCCCCGCCTCCTCCCGCTGCCCGCCGGTGCGGGGTCCGCCCCGGAGGACCTGCTGGCGACGCTGGGGGCCGCCGCCCCGCCCGACGCGGGACCGCCCCCGGGCACCGACCCCGCGGAACCCGACGCCGGGTCCCCGGCACCGGCCGGCACCCCGACCTCGTGAGAACAGGACAGCGGCCATGTTCCTCAGCCTCGCCAAGCTCTTCGCCGACGCGGGCGGCACCCGCGAGCAGGCCCTGCTCGTCCACCCCCTCCAGCTGAGCCGGTGGCTGGACGAGGCGTGGACCGGTGCCCGCCTCGTCCCCGAACTGCCCGTCGGGACGACCTCGACCAAGGCGCCCTTCCTCGGCGACGACGCCATCATCGGGGCGCTCGGGCTGCCGCAGCAGCCGCCACCGCCGGTGCTGCTGGCCCCCTCGGGCATCACCGTGCCCGACCAGGACTCCTGGTCGCCGGTGACCGGGCCGCCCGGGACGGGCGGCATCGGCCTGTTCTGGCACCACCTCGTCTACGCCTACCTCGTCGAGAGCACCGGCGCCGTCGAGATCTTCTCCGAGGTCCTGCGCCGCCTCCTCGCCGGGGAGACCCTGGGGACCCTCTCCGCCGACGGCGCACGCTGGCTGCGCAGCACCGAAGAGCTGTTCTTCCGCGACCCCCCGCTGTTCTCCATCACGGGGACGGTCAGCGAGGTCCGCCCCAGCGCGCGCACCAACCGGCGCAACGCCTACTGGCGGATGTTCGGGCTGGACCTACCGCACCCGCTGCCCGCCGCGGCGACGGGCGCGGCGGCCGACTGGAAGGCGCACGTCGGGCTCGGCGCGAACACCGACTTCCGCGCCAAGTGGTCGGAGCTGCTGCGCCAAACGTGGCACGGCCTGGAGAACTCGGCCAACACCTCCGGCAGCAACCCCACCGACCCCTCCTACATCTCCTTCCTGTGTACCGCGCTGAAGGACATGCTGAACAACCGCCGCCGCGGCGGGTTGCTGGCGCGGGAGGAGTTCGTCCACGTCACGGTCCTGAGCTGGTTCCACCTGACCCTGCAGGAGGACACGGCCATCGTGCGCGACCTCAAGGCGGAGGCCACCAGCCCCGCCGACCGGCTCGCGCTGATCGCCCAGCGGGTCGGCATGGCCCCGGCGGCGCGCTCGCGGGAGCTGCTGGAGCTGGCCGAGCCGATGTCCAGCGTGCTGCGGGCCGTCGAGTTGGGCATGTTCGACGACCCCGTGGCCGCGTCGGCGCTCTACGACGACGGCGACACCCTCGGCGTGGAGATGCGCGACCTGGTCAACCTGTGGCAGTCCGCCACCGGGGACCGCGTGAAGGACCGGCCCACCGGCACCCCGACACCCGTCAGCGCCCAGCCCCTGCGGATCCCCACGACCGCCGCGGTGCCGGTCGCGGTCCCCGCACCGCCGCGACCGCAGGCGGTGGCGACGCCGCTGAGCGCGTCGAACGGCGCGAGGGGCTGAGC
>NZ_JAAALM010000313.1 GCF_009906395.1 Kineococcus indalonis | reverse complement strand
GTGCGCCGCCCGGCCACCGCGCCCCGCGGGCCGCTGCGCCTGACCCGCCGCGGCCGGCTGGCGGTGACGTGCACCGCGGTCGGCGTGCTCACCGGCGTGCTCACCGGCGTGGTGCTGGCGGTGGCCGGGGCCGCGGGGGAGCCGGCCACCGCCGGCGGCGGGGCCGGTGCCGCGGCCGGCCCGCGCACGGTCACGGTGCTGCCCGGCCAGACGCTGTCCCGGATCGCCGTCGAGCTGGCGCCCGGGCGGGACTGGCGGGAGGTCGCCGCGGACATCGCCGAGGCCAACGGCCTGGCCTCCCAGGCCCTGCGCGCCGGTCAGCGCCTCGTGCTGCCCGCCGCCCTGCCCGGCGCCCGCTGAGCACGGGCCGTCCCCAGCCGCGCCGGGCAGGTTGCCCCCACCGACACCGGCGACGTACCGTCACCTGACGATCGGGAGTCCGGGCCGTCCCCGGGTCCCGCACCGGCCCTGCGGGCCGGGTGCGGTGCCGGTGGCGCCGGCGCTGCGTGGGAGGAAGCTGGGGTGCACTGCCCGTTCTGCCGGCACGCGGATTCGCGCGTGGTCGATTCGCGGACCACGGAGGACGGCAGCAGCATCCGCCGCCGCCGCCAGTGCCCCAACTGCTCCAAGCGCTTCACCACCCTGGAGACCGCGAGCCTGTCGGTGCTCAAGCGCTCCGGTGCCAGCGAGCCCTTCAGCCGCGCGAAGATCGCCTCCGGCGTGCGCAAGGCGTGCCAGGGCCGGCCCGTCAGCGAGGACGACATCGCCCTGCTCGCCCACCGCGTGGAGGAGGCGATCCGGGCGCAGGGCGCCGCCGAGATCGACGCGCACCAGGTCGGCTTGGCCACCCTGCCGTTCCTGCGCGAGCTCGACGAGGTCGCCTACCTGCGCTTCGCCTCCGTCTACCAGGCGTTCGACTCGCTCGCCGACTTCGAGGTGGCCATCGAGCAGCTGCGCGCCGAGCGCGCCGCCGAGCTGGAGCGCCGCGCCGGCGAGCCGGCCGCCGCCACCGCCCGCGCCTGAGGGGCGGGCCCACCCGCGCCGGCGGGCGGGGCGAGAATGGGGCCATGCTGGATCCCGGGTCGCTGTACACCCTCGCGGGGGAGCCGCCGACGCTGGTGGAACCCCACCTCGTCGTCGCCCTGTCGGGCTTCGTCGACGCCGGCGCCGCGGTGCGCCTGGCCGTCGAGCACCTGCGCGACGTCTGCGAGCGCGAGGTGGTGGCCACCTTCGACGTCGACCAGCTGCACGACTACCGGGCGCGGCGCCCCACGATGACCTTCGCCGGCGACCGCTGGGAGGGCTTCGACGCCCCCACGCTGACGGTGGAGCTGCTGCGCGACGCCGAGGGGGAGGGGCTGCTGCTGCTCAGCGGCCCCGAGCCGGACGTGCAGTGGGAGCGCTTCGCGCGCGCGGTCTGGCAGCTCGCCGACCGCCTCGGGGTGGGGCTGACGACCACCCTCAGCGCCGCGCCCACCGCGGTGCCGCACACCCGCCCCAGCGGGGTCACCGCCAGCGCCAGCCGCCCGGAGCTGCTGGAGGGCTACCGCACGTGGGACGTGGAGGCGCAGGTGCCCGGGCACGCCGCGGCGCTGCTGGCCCTGCGCGGTGCGCAGGCCGGCCGCGACGTGCTGTCGGTGCTGGCGCACGTGCCGCACTACCTCGCGGGCAACGACTACCCGGACGCCGCGGCGGTGCTGGTGCGGACCCTGGCGGGCGCCACGGGCCTGTCGCTGCCGGTGGGCAGCCTGCTGGAGGCCGCCTCCGCCACCCGTGTGGAGGTCGACGCGCAGGTGGCCGACTCCCCGGAGGCGGCGGCCGTCGTGCGCGCCCTGGAGGAGCAGTACGACGCCCGCGGCGACCAGGGCAGCGGCACGGGCGCGGCGGGGGCGTTCCTGCCCACCGCCGACGAGCTGGGGGCGGAGTTCGAGCGCTTCCTGGCGCGCCGCGAGGAGGAGCCGGGCGCCGAGTGAGGCGGCCGCTGGGCGCCGAGTGAGGCGGCCGCCGGGCCCCGCGCGGGGCCCGGCGGCCGGGCGCTGCGGCGGTGCACCGGCGCGCGCGCCGCGGTGGTGGTGCTCAGGTGCCGCTCAGGTGGCGGCGGTGGTGGACCCGGCGGTGCCCGAGCTGCCGCCCGCGGCGCCCGACAGGTGGTGCAGCAGCGCCTGCGCGTACGCGTCGGCCGGGTCCGGCGCCTCGAAGGCGTCGGCGCCGTGCTCGTCGAGCAGCAGCACCCGGTGCACGACGCCGTCACCGACGTCGCGGCGCTCCAGGCGGGTGAACCTCTCGCCGAGCAGCTCGCGCAGCTGGTGCTCGGCCGGCAGCCAGCACGCCTCGGGCTGGTCGACGGAGTCCAGCGCCCACTCGGTGGTGCCGTTGAAGCCGATGACGCGCCCGGTGGGGTGGTCGTGCACCTCCACGGTCATGTCGCTGAGGGTGAACACGTCCTCGTCCATGTCCCGGTCCGGGATGACGAAGCGGTCGCCCGCCGCGGGGTGCCACTCCAGCCCGGCGGCCTTCAGCCGCAGCGCGAGGTCGACGGAGATCACCCGCTCAGCATGGCCCGGTGCCGCGAGGAGCGCGAGGCGGCGGGCTTCAGCGCGCCGAGAGGCGCACGAGCATCTTGCCGGTGTTCTCCCCGCGCAGCAGGCCGATCAGGGCGCCGGGCGCGGCCTCCAGGCCCTCGCGCACGGTCTCGCGGAAGACGAGGCGCCCCTGCGCCAGCCAGCCGCCCACCTCGCGCTGGAACTCCTCGCGGCGCGCCTCGTGGTCGCCCACGAGGAAGCCCTGCAGCCGCAGCCGCTTGCCGACGATCGAGGAGAGGTTGCGCGGGCCGGGCGGGGCGGAGGCGAGGTCGCGCGGGGAGTTGTACGCCGAGACGCTGCCGCACAGCGCGAAGCGGGCGAAGTCGTTGGCCGCGGCGACGGCCGCCTCGAGGTGGTCGCCGCCGACGTTGTCGAAGAACACGTCCACCCCGTCGGGCGCGGCCCGCAGCAGGGACTCCAGGACCGGCCCCTCGCGGTAGTCGATGCCGGCGTCGAAGCCGAGGTCGGCGGTCAGGTGCCGGGCCTTCTCCGGCCCGCCGGCGCTGCCCACCACGCGGCCCGCCCCGCGCAGCTTCGCGAACTGCCCGACCAGGCTGCCCACGGCGCCGGCGGCGCCGGAGACGAACACCGTCTCGCCCTCGCGCACCCGCGCCACGTCGAACAGGCCCGCCCAGGCGGTGAAGCCGACCATGCCCAGCGGGCCGAGCGCCGCCGTCTCGGGGACCCCCGCCGGCAGCCGCGGGCGGCGCACCCGCGCGGCGGGCAGCACGGCGTGCGTGCGCCAGCCCAGGCCGTGCAGCACCAGGTCCCCGGCGGAGAAGCCGTCCGCGCGCGACTCCTCGACCACGCCCAGGGCCCCGCCGTCGAGGGGCTGGCCGAGCCGGTACGGCGGGGTGTAGCTGGGCACGTCGTCCATGCGCGGGCGCACGTAGGGGTCCACGGACATGACGAGGGTGCGCACCAGCACCTCCCCCTCGCCGACCCGCGGGAGCTGCACCTGCGCGATCTCGAAGTCGTCGGGGACGGGTTCCCCCCGCGGGCGCCGGGCCAGGCGGACCTCTCGTGCGTTCACGCCCCCACCATCGCCCGCCGTGCCGGTCGGCGCCCGGCGGGGTAGACACGTGCCCGACAGCGGTCGGCGCCCACGGCGCACGACCACGGCACGACGAGGGGACGGACACGATGGACACGCAGGTCGCGCGCGAACGGCTGCTCGAGCTGCGGCGCGAGCTGCAGGAGACGATCGACGGCTTCACCGACGGGATCGAGGCCGGCACCACCTCCGACCTGCCCACCGGTGGGCGGGACTTCGGCGACGAGGGCACCCACGAGCGCTTCGCCGCGGAGAACGAGGGCCTGCTGGAGGCCTCCCGCCGCCGCCTGGACAGCGTCGAGGACGCCCTCAAGCGCCTCGAGGCCGGCACGTACGGCGTGTCCGTCGTCTCCGGCAAGCCGATCCCCGAGGAGCGCCTGGAGGCGCGCCCGGACGCCGCCACGCTGGCGGACGAGGAGCTGTGAGCCGCCGGGCCCGCCCCGCCCGGTGAGCGGCCCGGGCGGGCCCGGCGCCTCAGGCGAGGACGACGCCGCGCTCGGGGTCCTCGCCGGGGAGCTCGCCGTCGACGACGGCCAGCACCTCCAGCGACTCCAGCCGCACGGGCCCGGAGGTGGTGAGGAAGGCGGTGTCGGCGGCGTCGCGGCCGGTGCCGATGCGCACCAGCGCGGCGCGCGGCGCCAGCCGGGTGGCGTCGACGACCTCCCACGCGCCGGCCGGTGCGGCCTCCACGACGGCGTGGAAGTCCATCGGCGACAGCCCCGGGGCGTACACCGAGCACAGCCGCGCCGGCACGTCCAGCGCCCGCAGCAGCGCGGTGGTGACGTGCGCGTAGTCGCGGCACACGCCCTGCCGCGTCAGCAGCGTCTCCAGCGCGGTGTCGGTGGGGCCGCTGGAGCCGGGCACGTAGTCCAGCTCCTCGTGCACCCAGGCCGCCACCGCCGCGGGCAGCCGCTCGCGCGGCACGTCGCCGAACTCGCGGGCGGCGAGGGCGCCCAGGCGGTCGGCGGGGCAGTAGCGGCTGGGCCGGGTCAGCTCCCAGCGCTCCAGGCCGGTCAGCGGCGCCGCCGCGCCGCGCTCGACGCGCACGGTGGCGGAGTAGCGCACGGTGCTCGCGCCGGCGGGGGCGGTGAAGCGGTGCAGCAGCGCGCCGTGCCCGGCGTGCAGGGCCTGCAGCTCGACGGCGCCGTCGGGGCCGTCCACGCGCAGCTCCTCGGCGAGCACCTGCACGCCGGGCCGGCGGGCCGCGGCGACGGCCAGGGCGGCCTCCGAGGGGGCGTCCGCGTCCAGGTGCAGCTCGGCGCGCACGGAGGTCGTGGGGGAGGAGGTGGG
>NZ_JAAALM010000312.1 GCF_009906395.1 Kineococcus indalonis | reverse complement strand
GATCAACCAGCCCATCGCCCAGCCGCCCGCCCCGGCCCCCACCATCGCCGGCACCGGCACCTTCCGCGTCGGAGCCGACGTCCAGCCGGGCACCTACCGCTCCAACGGCCCCGCAGCAGACAGCTACGGCTGCTACTGGGAACGCCTGAGCGGTTTCAGCGGCGACCTCGCCGACATCATCAGCAACGACTTCGTCACCGGCACCACCATCGTCACCATCGAGGCCAACGACACCGGCTTCTCCACCAGCCGCTGTCAGACCTTCACCAAGATCGGCTGAACACGCCACCTTCGAAGTGGCAGCACACCCCCGAGGGCTCCGCGAAAGCGATCGCGGAGCCCTCCAGTGCACCTGAGGACCTGAGGACCAGAGAGCACACCGCGCGCCTGCTACGCCGGCGCTCAAGCAGGTTGCCGCACGATCAGTTGTCGGCTCTGCTGCAGGATCCGGCAACAGGGCTGAGCCTCCCGCGGCGCTGCCGTTTCCCTCACTCCAGAGGACACCAGCTTCTCCGCCTGATCGTCGTCAGCACCGAAGCTGCGTTCAGCGCCGCGTCGCAGCGGATGAGCAGAGCCGACGAGCAAGGCCGACCGTCATCAAGTGGCGCGTGCTGCTCACCGTTGCGCTACGACAGGACGGCAACGCCTGTTCAGCACAGGTAGACTTGGGCCCCCACCACGATGTTCGTCACGGCGTCAGCATCGTAGTCGCTGCTGGCCTTGAGCAGCAGTTGAGCGGCTTCGGCGTCGCTGGCGCCCGCACCCAGCAGGGAGCAGACCGCGCTTCCTTGGCCGACCAGGCGATCATCAGGCTGGCCCACCATGGGGGACTGCCCCGAGCTCGGTTGACTCTCGTCGGTAGGGGCGGTCAAGCCGCGTGAGCGGCTTGTAGGAGTGTCTCGTACTCGATGGGCGTGAGCCGCCCGAGGGCCTGCTGGCGCCGTCGACGGTGGTAGGTGGTCTCGATCCAGGTCACGATCGCCAGGCGCAGGTCCTGACGGGTGTCCCAGCGGCGGCGGTTGAGGACGTTCTTCTGCAGCAGCGAGAAGAACGACTCCATCGCAGCGTTGTCCGCGCAGGTGCCGACCCGTCCCATCGACCCTCGCGCCTGCGCAGCGCGCAGCTCCCGGACGTAGCGGTGCGCCCGGAACTGCCTGGGTTCATAAGCCGTTGCATTAGTTCCTGACGGGTAGCCGTCGAGCGCAGATGAGCGTGATCGCCAGGCGAGCCAACGCGGTGATGGTGGTGGCGCTGGTGTCGTAGCGCAGCGCCAGGCGCTTGTAGCTCAGCAACCAGCTGATCGTGCGCTCGACCACCCAGCGATATCGCCCGAGGCGCTGACTGGAATCGATGCCGATGCGGGCGATGCGCGCGGTGATACCGCGCCGGCGCAGGTAGGCGCGAACCCGGCGGTTGTCGTAGCCCTGGGGGTACCACCCGCTTGTGGGGGAGCCGCGTGCAGCTTGAGCGGGCGGCGCCGAGGCCGGCCGCGACCGGTGCCCTTGACCGAGCGCTGGCCGTCGAGCAGCGGGGCCAGGAACATCGAGTCGTGCCGGTTGGCGCCGGAGAGCACGACGTTGATCGGTAGCCCGTCGGCGGCCACGAGCAGGTGGTACTTGGTGCCCAGCTTCGCTCTGTCCGTGGGGTTCGGGCCTGTCAGCGCGCCCCTTTTTTCGCCCGGACGCTGACGGAGTCGGCGCTGGCGCGGGACCAGTCCAGCAGGCCCTGCCGGCCCAGCCGGTCGAGCACGGCGCCGTGCAGCTCGTCCCACACGCCGGCCTCCTGCCACTGGCGCAGGCGGCGCCAGCACGTCCAACCCGAGCCGTAACCCAGCTCGGACGGCAGCTTGGCCCAGCCGATGCCGGTGCTGAGCACGAAGACGATGCCCTCGATCACCGCCCGGTCCTCGTGGCGAGGCCGGCCGGTGCGCCCACGCGGTGCCGGTGGCGGCGGCGGGATCAGCGGTTCGAGCAGCTCCCACAGCTCGTCGGTGATCAGCTGGCGAGGCCGAACGGAGGCGTCGGTGGCCATGCCGACCAGGCTGCGCCTGGCTCACCGCGACACGCCAGAGCCTCGGCCCAACTTCTGCAACGGGCTGTGAGTACATCGAGCTCTTCTACAACCGTCAGCGTCGCCATTCTCGGCTGAACTACGTCAGTCCGGTCGAGCGTGAACTACGCTATGCAGCATCCGTCCCGGCCTGATCTTCACACTGCAGTGGGTAACCGGAGGGTGGGGCAGGTCAAACTGTCACTGGATCATGCAGCAGACCCCCGCCTGATCTCCGGCGTCGTCAAAGTCAAGCTCAAGGTGGAAGGGGTTGCACAGGTGAGCCGCTGACGATGGCGTCCCCGCAGGAGCGAAAGCGCAACTCCGTCCAGTCCAACGGGTCAGCGGGGTGAACGCGCCCGCTCTCGTGGCGCCGAGCGCCAGGCCCTGCGCTCCCGGCCGGGTACCCGGCGCCAGTCGGCAACTCGCCCCCGCACCCGCTGCAGCCCACGCGACGGAGAAGTCGATCATGTGCCGGATAGGCATGATCGCTCCCCTCATCGACGGGTCGGTGCTGCGGGGCGCCCGCTACGGCAGGAACATCCTGTCGCTGGGGCGTCACCACACCGTCACCGCCGCAGCGGCGGTGCTTGCCGGAGCCGGTGGAGCGGTGTTCGATGAAAAGCACTCGATTGATCGGCGAGCCCACGGAGGACCATGTGCCCGCAGTCGAAGGTGACGACGTCGCCTCTCGACCTTCCGGAGGTGACCGTGTGGCGGCCGGTGCAGAGGCAGCGACCGAGGTCCTGCGGGCCGAGGTCGCCTCCCTAGAGGCCGAGAACATGAACCTCCTCGCCCGCTATGCCGCTCAGTTGCGGTCGAGCAATGAGCAGATCCGCCAGTCCCTTGCCGGTTCCGCGGCGCCGTCGCCCGCGGCGGCGCCCTCGATCCCGAGCGCGGTCTTGGCCGAGGCGCGCCCCCCTCACTCCGTGACCCGTCTGGCCCGCGACCTGGTCGCTGTGGAGGAGCACCTGGCGGAGATGGACCGCTGTGCCGGCCTCGGCGACCTTCACGGGGCCGGGCTGGCCAAGCAAGCCGCGGCCCGCCGGACCTGCCGCGCCCTGGGCCTTCTCTGCGACGACGCCGACTTCCGCGAGCTGCTCATGGCTATGCCGGAGCGGGCGCGCCAGGCGCAGGACCCTGTGGGGGGCGTTCCGGACCCCGCGGAGCTTCACGGCCCCCTTGGCACCTTCCGCGACACCGAAGTGGCCCTGCTGCAGCTCGTGGGACTCTCCCGCGCCCTCGCCGACCGGCACGTCGACGCCGCCATCGCCGCCTTCACCGAGTCCCCCCAGGCCTGGACCCGCATGCAGGATCCGGCGGCGCTCCTGCGAGACCTGCGCACGCTGCGGGATGCGACGTGCACGAGTGCCGACATGCTCGCCGCCGGAGTGCAGCGGGAGGCCTCCCGCGCCCGCTGGAGGAAGATCCTCACCTACGGGATGGGGGGGTGCCTTCTCATCGCGGCCGACGGGGCGGCGGAACTGCTGCTCGGGGTACCGATGACAGCCCTTTCTGAGGCCGTCGGTGGTGCGGCCGTCGGCGTCGCTGCACCTCTATCGAGCTGAGACGGACGGTGCCTGGCGCAGTGGCACAGGCACCACTTCACGCATGCCGGACACAGGGGCGGACGAGGGTGTGCGACGCGCGAACGGAAGGAGAGCCGATCCCCTTACGAATCCGTTCCCGGCGCGTTGGCGTTTCCGCCGGGATCGATGACGGCCATTCGCGGCAGGTGCTGAGTCGGGACGCTGCCCCTCGCTGCTTCCGCAGAAGGTGCTCCCCTGACGGCCTGAGCGGTCAAGCATGCGCTTTGCGCCCTTTTCAGAACCCAGCGCCCGGCAACGATCTCCGGTCACCGAGCGGGTTGGACGACCCGTTCAGAACGCGAGGGTATGGAGGTGGGAGGGCAGCCCGGCCAAACCGTACCGGAGGACCTGGGGATTCCCCACGATCACCCGCTTGAGACGCAGAGCCATTGCGATGAATTCTCGGAACGCCTCTTCCCGGGTCAGACCCGGACGCTCGAGGGCGGCCCGGAGGTGGCGTAGCACCCAGTCGTGGTACTCGGGATGGTGGCCTTCGCGGATGAACTTTCCAGTGCTCGACCACCACCCGGGGAACATGCGGTGCTCGACGAAGGATTCGATGAGGTTCACCGGATGGTGGATCGGGTGGACGCGGTGCGGTCGTCCTGCCACCTTGATCCGCCGCCGGCCGAACGCGCGCTCGTAGAGGTCCCTCAACTGGCGCCCCACCACCACCTTGTTCGCGCCGCGGGTACGGACGAACTGCGTGGCCACGTGGTGGGCCTCGAGAGGGCCCTCCCCCACTCCCCGCTGTGAGGTCTCGCCTCGTGACGTCCTGTGCGCGATCTCACGTTCTGAGGCGCCCGGGACACTTCCTGTGACCTCCTCGATGTGGCGCTGGATGTTCGGATCGATCTCGCGCGGAGCGGTCGGGGACACGTCAGGCGCCGGCGGTGGCAGGTCGTCCGGCGTGGCCCGGAAGTCGGGCTCCGGCCCGTTGCCGAGGCGACCGTGGCTGACCTCGACCTCTCGGCCGTCGACCTCGATGGTGTAGGACCCGATGGGGAACCTGCTGGCCACCATCTCGAAGTCGTAGCGCCCCGCGCCGTGCGCTTCCGCGCGGAACGTCTCGATCCAGCGGTAGCGCCGCTTGAGCACCATGAGCTGGCCCAGGACCAGCGGCACCGGAGAGTCGACGACGTCGTTCGTCCGCACGACCGCCTGTGCCGCCACCTGTGCCTCGACCAGCTGCGCGGCTTTGAGGGCGTCGTCGTGCACGCGCGGGACCCCCGGCTCGTCGACGGCCCGAAAGGAGCCGTCGCCCAGCTCTTCCGCCGCGTCACGGGCGGGAC
>NZ_JAAALM010000311.1 GCF_009906395.1 Kineococcus indalonis | reverse complement strand
TCACGGGGGGCTCCCGGGTGTCGTGGTCGTCGTGGTGCTCGTCGGTCGGTGGTGGGACGCGCCGGGCGCGGTGCCGGTTGCACCGCGGGCGTCCTCGTCCCCCCACCGTTGCCCGCACCCGCCGGTCCTCACGCGTGAGCGTCGTCACACGCAGCCGTCACACGTGGGTGCCCGCCACCTCGCCGAGGTCGCGCGAGCGGGCGCGCTGCAGCCGGTGGGCGTCCAGGCGCCCCACGACGGCGGCGGCGGTGGCGCCGTGCACGAGCACCGACAGCGCGACGGTGAAGCCGACGGCGGCCCACAGCTGCTCGCCGGGGAACTCCGCCTCCCCCAGCGCCCACGACAGGTAGAACAGCGAGCCGATGCCGCGCACGCCGTAGATGCCGATGACCCAGCGCTCGCGGGGCCCGGCGGGGCTGCCGAGCAGGCTGAGGCGGCCCACCAGCGGGCGGATGACGAGCACCAGCAGGACGCCGACGAGGGCCAGCTGCCAGGTCAGGGCGGCCAGCAGCCCGTCGGACAGGGCCGCGCCCAGCAGCAGCAGCAGCCAGGCGGTGAGCATCCGCTCGATCTGCTCCACGAAGCCGTGCGCGACGCGGTGCGCGCCGTGGGAGCGCTCGGCGGAGCGGATGGCGCAGGCGGCGACGAAGACGGCCACGAAGCCGTAGCCGTGCAGCAGCTCGCCGATGCCGTAGGCCAGGAAGGTGACGGCGAGGGCGGTGAAGCCCTCCACGTCGTCGGCCAGGCGCAGCGCCGGGATCGGGGAGCGGAAGAACAGCTCGCCCAGCACCCTGCCCACGACCCAGCCGACGGCCACGCCCACCACGGCGCGCAGGAGCACGTCCTCCAGGACCCACGTGCCCAGCGCCCCCGCCGTCGCGCCGGCGGTGGCCAGCACGACGGCGAGGTGCACGACGGGGAAGGCGGCGCCGTCGTTGAGGCCGGCCTCGCTGGTCAGGGCGAAGCGCACCTCGTCCTCGGTGCCCTCCTCGTCGGCGGGCTCGCCGACCTGCACGTCGCTGGCCAGCACGGGGTCGGTGGGCGCCAGCGCGGCGCCCAGCAGCACCGCGGCCGCGACGGGCAGGCCCCCCAGGACGCTGCCGGTCACCGCGACGAGGGCGATGGTCAGGGGCATGGCGACGGCGATGAGGCGCCAGGTGCTGGCCCAGCGCCGCCACCCCACGCGCCGGTCGATGGCCAGGCCGGCGCCCATCAGCGAGATGATCACGACGATCTCGGTGACGTGGGAGGTGACGGCCTCGTGCTCCATCGGGTCCACCGAGGGCAGGCCGGGCACGAAGCCCAGCACGACGCCGGCGCCGAGGAACGTCATGGGCAGGTTGACCGGGAGCCGGTCGACCACCCGGGGGACCAGCGCCGCGCCCAGGGCGCTGGCCCCGGCGAGGGCGAAGAGGACGGCGTAGAGCACGGCGTTCCAGACGTCGGGGTCGGACGGGGGGCGCGGGGGTCAGTCCCCGGAGGGGGCCTCGGCCCTGCCGAGGACGCGGTCGTAGAGCACGGCGGCGAGCACGCCGCCGACGACCGGGCCCACCAGGTAGAGCCAGGAGGAGTCCCAGGTGCCCGAGACCAGCGCCGGGCCGAAGGCGCGGGCGGGGTTGACCGCCCCGCCGGTCAGGGGCGCGGCCACGGCCACGCACACGGCCAGGGTGGCGCCCACGGCCAGCGGCGCGGCGGCCGCCGGGGCGCGCTCGTCGGTGGCCACGGAGATCACCACGAGGACGAGCACGAAGGTGATCACGACCTCCACCAGCAGGGCCCGCAGGTCGCCGACCCCGGGGGCGGGCACGGTGGCGGCCAGGCCGGTGAGGTCCCGGCCCCGGTCGCCGTAGAACGCCCACACCGCCAGCGAGCCGAGCGCGGCGCCGGCGAGCTGGCAGGCGACGTAGGCGGGCACCGCCCGCCACGGGAAGCGCCCGGTGACGGCCAGCCCCAGCGTGACGGCGGGGTTGAGGTGGCAGCCGGAGACGTGCCCGAGGGCCGCGGCCAGCGCGGCCAGCGTCAGCCCGAAGACGAGCACGACGCTGAGCAGGTCGTAGGGGCCGGGGGTGGCGGTGGCGCCGGCCACGGCGGTGGCGGTGCCGCCGAAGACGAGCACGGCGGTGCCCACCACCTCGGCGGTGCCGGCGCGGGCGGTGTTGGCGCCCGCCTCGCTGCCGTACAGGCCGCGCTGGTGGCTGCCGGGGGCGGGGCGCTGCACGCCGGGCGCGTCCTGGGTGCGCTCGTGCGCGGTGCTGCCGCTCACCGGCCCAGACCGGCCTTGTCGACGCGGCGGTGGAAGCGCATGCCCGCCAGGCCGCCGAGGACCGCGCCGACGAGGGCGACGACGAAGGCGCCGATGAGCGCGAGCACGCCGGCGGCGGTCAGCGAGCCGAGGTCGGTGGGCACGCGCGGGAAGCTGTCGAGCTGGCCGAGCACGTCGTAGGAGTCCCCGGCGATCGCGGCGACGGCGGCGACGACGAGGGCGACGACCACGGCCCACAGCCACACCGCCACGCCCTGCTTGGCGCCGTTGAAGCGGGCCATGCGCCCGGCGACGTAGCCGCCGCAGAAGTAGGAGACCAGCAGCACGGCCAGCAGCGCGACCGCCCCGGCGACACCGATGGTGCCGGCGTCCCCCTGCGCCTGCTGGGCCAGGGAGCCGACGGCCTCGGTGGCGTCGTCGCCGGTGCTGGACAGCCCCACGGCGGTGCCGGTGGCGGCGAGCAGCGCGGTGAGCAGCACGGCGGTGCCGGTGGCGGCGAGCCAGCCGAAGAAGGCGGAGCCGACCTTCACGCCGCCGAAGGCGTCCTTCTCGCGCTGCAGGACCGACTTGCGCGACATCGAGGGCCCGGAGGTGTCGTGCTCGACGCTGAGGCGGTCCGGGTGGGCGGTGGCCTGCTGCGCACCGGCCTGCTGCGCACCGGCCTGCTGCGCGGGGCGGCCGGCCGCCCGGGCGGCGCCGCCCGGGGAGCTGTCGCGGGGGGCGTCGGCGGCGTGGGAGCCGTCGCTCGGGGTGCTCACGAGGGGCCTCCTGGGGTGTGGTGGTCGCCGGCCGCACCGGCGGTCCGTCCACGCACCCTTCTCCGGAGGCGTCGGTGGTGGGCGCGGGGCCCGGCGGCGCCGGGGGTTCCCAGCGCCCTCCCAGTGTTGGGCCACTCGTGCGGTCCGGCCACTCGGAGGGCGCCGGGCCCGCCTCAGCCGGCGGGGTGCACCACCCCGGCGGCGCCGCCGCCGCGGCGGGTCGGCTCGGCCACGGCCTGCACCCGCCCGTCGGGCAGGAACTCCAGCGCGGCGGCCGCGCCGATCTCGGCGGTGGGGGTGAACACGTGGCCCAGCTCGGCCAGCGCGCGCCCGCGCGGGGAGTCCACGTAGGCCTGCTCGGCGGCGGCGCCCCCGGCGGAGGCGGCGCGGTTCTGCTCGGACACGCGCGGGGCGGCGACCGCCTCGGGCAGCGGCACGCCGCGGTCGAGGCGGTCCACGAGGATGCCCAGGGTGGTGCCGATGATCGTGGCCCCGCCCGGGGAGCCGGCGGCCAGCAGCGGGCGCCCGTCGCGCAGGACGATCGTCGGCGACATCGACGAGCGGGGCCGCTTGCCGGGGGCGGGCCGGTTCGGGTCGGGCACGCCGGCGACGGCGGGGCCGGTGGTGAAGTCGGTGAGCTCGTTGTTCAGCAGGAACCCGCGCCCGGGCACGGTGACGCCGCTGCCGCCGGTGGCCTCGATGGTCAGGGTGTAGGAGACGACGTTGCCGGCCGCGTCGGCGGTGACGAGGTGGGTGGTGGAGGTGCCCTCGTCGGCGCCCTGCGCGCCGGTGCCGGGCGCGCAGGTGCCGTCGAGGGCGCCGGGGGCCACCGGGCGGGTCAGGACGGCGTCGTCGCGCACCAGGCAGGCGCGCGAGTCGGCGAAGCGCTGCGAGAGCAGCGTGCTGGTGGGCACGTCCTGCACGTCGGGGTCGCCGACGTACCGGTTGCGGTCGGCGAACGCCAGCGCCGCCGCCTCCAGCTCGCGGTGCTCGGAGACCACGGGGTCCTCGCTGCGGCCCAGGGCGTCCAGGACCTGCAGCGCCTCGCCGACGGTGGTGCCGCCGGAGCTGGGCGGGGCCATGCCGTACACCTGCACGGGGCCGTCGGCGGCCTCGTGCTCCACGAGGGTGGGGCGCCGCTCCAGGGCCCGGTAGGCGGCGAGGTCGTCCAGGGTCATGCCGCCGCGCAGCACCTCGCGGGTGACGCCGGTGGCCACCGGCGGGGCGGCGACGGTGTCGACGACCGCGCGGCCCAGCTCCCCGCCGTAGAAGGCGCCGGCGCCCTGCTCGGCGAGCACCTCGTAGGTCCCGGCCAGGCCGGGGTTGCGGAAGACGGAGCCGACGGCGGGGGCGTCGCCGCCGGGCAGGAACAGCTCGGCGGTGGAGGAGAAGTCGCGGAAGCGGGCGGCGTTGTCCAGGGTCTGCTGCCGGAACGTCTCGTCCACGACGAAGCCGCGCTCGGCCAGCGAGCGGGCCCCGGAGAGGACCTCGCGCATCGTCATGGTGCCCTGGTCGCGCAGCGCCTCCTCCCAGGTGGCGGGGGTGCCGGGCACCCCGACGGACAGGGTGGAGCTGACCAGGTCCGGGAAGGGGCGCGCCTGGCCCTCGGGGGTGAGGAAGCCGTCGTCGTCCAGGGAGGCGGGGGCGGTCTCGCGCCCGTCGACGGTGGTGACGGTGCGCCGCAGCGCGTCGTAGGAGACGAGGAACCCGCCGCCGCCGACGCCGGCGGAGTAGGGCTCGGTGACGCCGAGGGCGGCGGCGGTGGCGACGGCGGCGTCCACGGCGTTGCCGCCGCGGCGCAGCACGTCCAGGCCCACGGCGGTGGCGTCGGGGTCGACGCTGGCCACGGCGCCGCCGTACCCGGTGGCCACGGGCTGCTTGGCCGGGGCGGGCGCGGCGACGGTGCGCGCGCTGCGCTCGACCACGGGCGCGGCGGCGGCG
>NZ_JAAALM010000310.1 GCF_009906395.1 Kineococcus indalonis | reverse complement strand
GCCCGGTCCGTCATGTTCCTGCCGCGGGCCGTGCACCTAGCGTAGCCAGCGTGCACCCGGAGCCCCTCCTGACGCTGCCCGACGCCCCGGACCGGGACCGCGCTGCGGCCCGGCCCGCACGGTCCCGCACCGCCCGCCCGGGCCGGGCCGCCGACGCGGCCCCCACCCTCAGCGTCGTCGTGTGCACCTACACCGACGCGCGCCTGGCGGTGCTCTCCACCGCCCTGGCCGCCGTGCAGGCGCAGCTGGGCGAGCACGACGAGCTGCTCGTGGTCGTCGACCACCACGACCAGCTGCTCGCCCGCCTCGCCGCGGACCTCCCGCGCGCGCGGGTGCTGGCCAGCACGGGCCCGCGCGGGTTGTCCGGCGGGCGCAACACCGGTGTGGCCGCGGCCGTCGGGGACGTCGTGGTGTTCCTCGACGACGACGCGGTCCCGCGCGCCGGCTGGCTGGAGGGGCTGCGCACCGAGTTCGCCGCGGACGCCGTGACGGTCGTGGGGGGCGGGGTCGTGCCGGACTGGGAGGGCGGCGCCCCGCCGCGCTGGTTCCCCGAGGAGTTCGGCTGGATCGTCGGGTGCGACTACCGCGGCATGCCCGGCGACGGGGAGCGGATGCGCAACCCCATCGGCGCCAACATGGCCGTGCGCGCCAGCGCCTTCGGGTCCGTGGAGGGCTTCGACACCTCCGCCGGCCGCGTCGGCGCGCTGCCGGTGGGCTGCGAGGAGACCGACTTCTGCATCCGGCTGCGCCAGGCGGACCCGGCCACGCTCGTGCTGCGCCGCGCCGACGCCGCCGTCGACCACCTCGTGCCCGCCGCGCGCCAGCGCGTGGGGTACCTGGTGCGGCGCTGCTGGCACGAGGGTCGCTCCAAGGGCCTGCTGGCCGCGCGCGTCGGCGCCGCCGACGGCCTGGCCGCCGAGCGCGGCTACGTGGTGCGCACCGTGGGCACCGGGGTGCTGCGCCACCTGGCGGCGGCCGGGCGCGGGGACGTCGCCGGCCCGGTGCGCGCCGCCCTGCTGGCCGCGGGCACCGCCGTGACCGCCGCCGGCTACGCGGTGGCGCGCTCCTCGGTCCGCGCCGCCGCGCCCTGCGCTACGGTTCCCCGGTGCTGCGCGTGGGGCTGACCGGCGGGATCGGCGCCGGCAAGTCGACCGTCGCCGGGCGCCTGGTGCAGCTCGGCGCGGTCCTCGTCGACGCCGACGTCCTCGCCCGCGAGGTCGTCGCCCCCGGCACCGAGGGCCTGCGCGCGGTGGTGGAGCGCTTCGGGCCGCGGGTGCTGCGCGAGGACGGGCAGCTGGACCGGGCGGCGCTGGGCCGGCTGGTCTTCGCCGACGACGCCGCGCGCGCGGACCTCAACGCCCTGGTGCACCCGCGGGTCGCCGCCCGCCGCGAGGAGCTGGTGGCCGCCGCCCCGGCCGACGCCGTCGTCGTGGAGGACGTGCCGCTGCTGGTGGAGACGGGGATCTCCGCGCGCTTCCCGCTGGTCGTGGTGGTGCACGCCCCCACCGAGGAGCGGGTGCGGCGGCTGGTGCAGGACCGCGGCACGGGCGAGCAGGACGCCCGCGCGCGCGTCGCCGCCCAGGCGGGCGACGCCGAGCGGCTGGCCGCCGCCGACGTCGTGCTGGACAACCCGCGCCGCGAGCCGGGCGCCCCGGACCCGCTGCCGGAGCGCGTGGAGCGGCTGTGGCGCGAGCGGCTGCTGCCCTTCGAGGAGAACCTGCGCCTGCGCCGGCCCGCCGACCCCGCGGCCGGGCCGCCGGTGCCGCCGGACCCGTCCTGGCCCGCGCAGGCCGCCCGGCTGGCCGCCCGCGTCGCCCGCGCCGCCGGCGAGGTGCAGCGCGGGGTGGAGCACGTGGGGCCCACGGCCGTGCCGGGCGCGAGCGCCGAGGACGTGCTGGACCTGCAGCTGGCGGTGCCCTCGGAGGCGGACGTGCGGCGCGTCGCCGGCGCGATCGGCGCGATCGGCTTCCCCCCGGCGCACGGCGACGCGCTGCACGCCTCGGCCGACCCCGGCCGGCCGGCGCGCCTGCACGTGCGGGTGCACGGCTCGCCGCGGTGGCGCCGGGCGCTGCTGCTGCGCGACCTGGCCCGCGCGCGGGCCGGTGCGGGCCCGACGGCGGCGGGGGCCGGGCAGGCGGTGGCGGGTGCGCGGGCCGAGGAGCGGGCCGAGGAGCGGGCCGAGGAGTGGGCCCGGCGCACCGGGTGGCGGCCGCCGGGCGCGTGAGGTCCCGCCGGGGCGCGCGGGCGGCGCGGGTCGCCCCGTTCGCCCCGGGCGTGAGCGGGCGCCCGTGTCGCAGGGCCGACCTACAGTGGCTGCATGCGGCCCACGACTGACATCCAGCGCCGGGTGGCGCCCTTCGAGGTGGTCTCCGAGTTCTCCCCCTCCGGTGACCAGCCCGCGGCCATCGCCGAGCTCGCCCGCCGCGTGCGCGGCGGGGAGAAGGACGTCGTGCTGCTGGGGGCGACGGGCACGGGCAAGTCGGCGACCACGGCGTGGCTGGTCGAGCAGGTGCAGCGCCCGACGCTGGTCATGGCCCCGAACAAGACGCTGGCGGCGCAGCTGGCCAACGAGTTCCGCGAGCTGCTGCCGAACAACGCGGTGGAGTACTTCGTCTCGTACTACGACTACTACCAGCCCGAGGCGTACGTGCCGCAGTCGGACACGTACATCGAGAAGGACTCCTCGATCAACGACGAGGTCGAGCGGCTGCGGCACTCGGCGACCAACTCGCTGCTGACGCGCCGCGACGTGGTGGTGGTCGCCACGGTCTCGTGCATCTACGGCCTGGGCACCCCCCAGGAGTACGTGGACCGCATGGTGTCCCTGAAGGTGGGCGACACCATGGACCGCGACGACCTGCTGCGCGGGTTCGTCGGCATGCAGTACACCCGCAACGACATGGCCTTCACGCGCGGCACCTTCCGCGTGCGCGGGGACACCGTGGAGATCATCCCGCAGTACGAGGAGCACGCGATCCGCGTGGAGTTCTTCGGCGACGAGATCGACAAGCTGTACACGCTGAACCCGCTGACGGGGGAGGTGCTGCGCGAGGAGGAGCTGGTCTACGTCTTCCCCGCCTCGCACTACGTCGCCGGCCCGGAGCGGCTGGAGCGGGCGATCGGCACGATCGAGGCGGAGCTGGCCGAGCGCCTGGCGGAGCTGGAGCAGCAGGGCAAGCTGCTGGAGGCGCAGCGGCTGCGGATGCGCACCACCTACGACATCGAGATGCTGCGGCAGGTCGGGACCTGCTCGGGCGTGGAGAACTACTCGCGCCACTTCGACGGGCGCGCACCGGGTTCGGCCTCCAACACGCTGCTGGACTACTTCCCCGAGGACTTCCTGCTGGTCATCGACGAGTCGCACGTGACGGTGCCGCAGATCGGGGCGATGTACGAGGGCGACGCCTCGCGCAAGCGCACGCTGGTGGACTTCGGCTTCCGCCTGCCCAGCGCGATGGACAACCGCCCGCTGCGCTGGGAGGAGTTCCTGGACCGCGTCGGGCAGGCGGTGTACCTGTCCGCGACGCCGGGCCCGTACGAGCTCTCCCGCGCGGACGGGGTGGTGGAGCAGATCATCCGCCCCACGGGCCTGGTGGACCCCGAGGTGGTGGTCAAGCCCACCAAGGGCCAGATCGACGACCTGCTGCACGAGGTGCGCACCCGCGCCGAGCGCGACGAGCGGGTGCTGGTGACGACGCTGACCAAGAAGATGGCCGAGGACCTCACCGACTACCTCCTGGAGCAGGGGGTGCGGGTGCGCTACCTGCACTCCGACATCGACACGCTGCGCCGGGTGGAGCTGCTGCGCGAGCTGCGCCAGGGCGAGTACGACGTGCTGGTGGGCATCAACCTGCTGCGCGAGGGCCTGGACCTGCCGGAGGTGTCGCTGGTGGCGATCCTGGACGCCGACAAGGAGGGCTTCCTGCGCTCCTCCACCTCGCTGATCCAGACGATCGGGCGCGCGGCGCGCAACGTGTCCGGGCAGGTGCACATGTACGCCGACAGGATCACCCCGTCGATGGCGCAGGCCATCGAGGAGACCAACCGGCGCCGCGAGAAGCAGGTCGCGTACAACCGCGAGCGCGGGGTGGACCCGATGCCGCTGCGCAAGAAGATCGCCGACATCACCGACCTCATCGCCCGCGAGGACGCCGACACCGCGGCGCTGCTGTCCGCGCAGGGCGGCAGCGGCCGCTCGCAGTCGCGCGGCAAGCCCGCCGGCGCGCGCGGCGCGGCGGGCCGGGAGGTGGGGCCCGCGCCGCGCGGCTCGATGCCGCAGGCGGACCTGGCCGACCTCATCCAGCAGCTGACCGAGCAGATGCACGCGGCGGCCGCGGAGCTGCAGTTCGAGCTGGCGGCGCGCCTGCGCGACGAGGTCGGGGACCTGAAGAAGGAGCTGCGGGGGATGCGCGCGGCGCAGGGCGTCTGACGCCGCGCACCCCGGCGCGGGGCCGCGGACCCCCGCGCCGGGGTGCGCGGCCGGACCCGGCCCCCGCTCAGCCGGCCAGCGGGGCGGCCAGCGGCACCGGGGAGACGCTGCCGGTGTCGGTCAGGTGCTGCAGCAGCGCCTCGCTGATGCGGAGCAGCTGCTGCTGCTGCTCGGCGTCGAGCTGGTCGAAGAGCAGCTCGCGGACGGTCTCGACGTGCCCGGGCGCGGCCTGCTCCAGGGCGCGCATGCCCTCCTCGGTGAGCACGGCGTTGAAGCCGCGGCCGTCGGTGGCGCAGGCCTCGCGGCGGATCCAGCCGCGCTCCTCCATGCGGGCCACGGCGTGCGAGACGCGGCTGCGCGAGGACAGGGAGGACTCGGCCAGCTCGCTCATGCGCAGCGAGCGCCCCGGCGCCTCCGACAGGCGCACGAGCATCTCGTAGTAGGTGTGCACCACCCCGGAGTCGTGGTGCAGCTGGCGGTCCACGCGGTCCATGAGCAGCTGGGTGGCGGCCAGGAACGTGCGCCAGGTGCGCTGC
>NZ_JAAALM010000030.1 GCF_009906395.1 Kineococcus indalonis | reverse complement strand
GCCCTGATGCATTGAACCATCGCGCTCCTCACCGAGCGCGATGGTTCAATGCATCAGGGCGTGTCGCCCGGCACGTTCGACGCCAGCAGCAGCGAGGAGGGGTCCTGTGGACCTGTCGGTGACCAGCCGTGAGGAGAGCGGCCGGACCGTCGTCGAGGTGTCCGGTGAGATCGACGTCTACACCGCACCGACCCTGCGCGAGCGCCTCAACGAACTCGTCGGTGCCGGCCACCACCACCTGGTGGTCGACATGGAGGGCGTGGAGTTCCTGGACTCCACCGGCCTCGGCGTCCTGGTGGGCGGCCTGAAGCGGGTCCGCTCGCACGACGGCTCCCTGCACCTGGTCTGCCAGCGCGAGAAGATCCTGAAGGTCTTCCGCATCACCGGCCTGACCAAGGTGTTCCCCATCCACGACACCGTCGCCGAGGCCATCGCCGCGTCGGCCGCGGCCGACGAGGCCAACGCGAGCTCCTGACCCGGCCGTGCCCACCGTCGCCCTGCGCTTCACCCCGCTCGCCGAGCACGTCCGCACCGCCCGACTGGTGGCGGTGTCGGTGGCTCGCCGGGCGGGGTTCGGCGAGGACCAGCTCGACGAGATCCGCATCGCCATCGGCGAGGCGTGCGCCCGGGCGGTCAGCGCCGCCGAGGCCGCCGCGGGTCGCGCGGGGCTGGTGGACGTGCGCCTCAGCGACGAGCAGGACCGCCTCGAGGTGACGGTCCTGCGCTGCGGCGAGGACGGCTCGCCGCTGCCCGGCCCGGGCGCGGCGCCGGACGCGCCGACCCCGGCACCGGGTGCGCCCGCGCCGGGCGCCATGTCCGCGGCGCAGGACGAGCTCTCCCTGGCCCTGATGACCGGTTCGGCCGGCACCAGCGGCCCCTCCACCGCGCCCGGCGGCGTGCACCTGACGTGGGTGCGCGAGGACGCCGGCGCGGTGGCCCAGCCGCTGGGCTGATCCCCCCGCACCCCGCGGCGCGGTGAGCGCCGCGCCCGCCGCCGTCACTCCTTGAGACGATCACGTGGCACGGCCGGTGTCCCCGGCCATACGCTGCGTGCAGGTCGCCGCACGTCGAGGAGGACGGATGGGCACGTCCGAAGGTCTCTCCACCACTGCCGCGGGCGTGGTCACCGCCGTCGCGGTGGTCGCTCTCGCCGCGCTCGTGGTGGCCTGGGTGTTCCGACGACAGGTCCTCGCGGCCGACGAGGGCACCGAGCGCATGCGCGCCATCGCCGGTGCCGTGCAGGACGGCGCCGCCGCCTACCTGCGCCGGCAGTTCCGCACCCTGGCCTGGTTCGCCGTCGCCGTGGTCCTGCTGCTGCTGGCGGTGCCGGCCGACGGCTGGGACCTGCGCGCCGCGCGCAGCGTCGCGTTCGTCGTGGGGGCGCTGTTCTCCGCCGCGATCGGCTACCTGGGCATGTCCCTGGCGGTGCGGGCGAACGTGCGCGTGGCGGCCGCGGCGCGCACCGGGGCCGGCGGCCGCGAGCGCGGGATGCGCCTGGCGTTCCGCACCGGCGGCGTGGTCGGCATGACCACCGTCGGGCTGGGCCTGCTGGGCGCCTCGGTGGCGGTGCTGCTGTACGAGGAGGACGCGCCCACGGTGCTGGAGGGCTTCGGCTTCGGGGCGGCGCTGCTGGCGATGTTCATGCGCGTGGGCGGCGGCATCTTCACCAAGGCCGCCGACGTCGGCGCCGACCTCGTCGGCAAGATCGAGCAGGGCATCCCCGAGGACGACCCGCGCAACCCCGCCACGATCGCGGACAACGTCGGCGACAACGTCGGCGACTGCGCGGGCATGGCGGCGGACCTGTTCGAGTCGTACGCGGTGACCATCGTGGCGGCGGTGATCCTGGGCAGCAGCGCCATCGGCGAGGACGGCCTGGTGCTGCCGCTGCTGGTGCCGGCGATCGGCGCGATCACCGCGGCGCTGGGCGTGGTGCTGGTGCGGGCGCGGGTGGGGGTGTCCGGGCTGACCAGCATCCAGCGCGGCTTCTACCTCTCGGCGGCGGTGGCCCTGGTGGGCACCGCGGTCGCGGCCTTCGCGTACCTGCCGGGCACGTTCGCCGAGCTGGAGGGCGCCAGCGACACCGTCGCCGTCCTGGAGGGCGACCCGCGCCTGGTGACCATCAGCGCCGTGTTCCTGGGGATCCTGCTGGCGGTGCTCATCCTGTGGATCACCGGCTACTTCACCGGCACCGAGTCCCGGCCCACCCGGGACGTGGCCGCGGCGTCGCTGACCGGCGCCGCCACCGTCGTCCTCAGCGGCGTCGGGCTGGGGCTGCAGTCGGCGGTCTACACCACCCTCGTCATCGCCGGCGCCGTGTACTTCGCGTTCCTGCTGGCCGGCGGGGTGCTGGCGCTGGCGATGTTCCTCATCGCGCTCGCCGGGTGCGGGCTGCTGACCACGGTCGGCGTCATCGTCGCCATGGACACCTTCGGCCCCGTCAGCGACAACGCCCAGGGCATCGCCGAGATGAGCGGCGACGTCGACGAGGAGGGCGCCGCCGTCCTCACCGAGCTGGACGCGGTGGGCAACACCACCAAGGCCGTCACCAAGGGCATCGCCATCGCCACCGCCGTGCTGGCGGCGACCGCGCTGTTCGGCTCCTACCAGGAGGCGGTGACCAGCCGCATCAACGAGGTCGCCCAGGGCATCGCGCCGCCCTCGCAGTACGTGCAGCGCACCATCGCCGACTTCGACGTCTCCACCCCCACCACGCTGGTGGGGGTGCTGCTGGGCGCGGCGGTGGTGTTCCTCTTCTCCGGCCTGGCCGTGGACGCGGTGGGCCGCTCCGCCGGCGCCGTGGTGCTGGAGGTGCGCCGGCAGTTCGCCGAGCACCCCGGGATCATGTCCGGCACCGAGCAGCCCGACCACGGCCGCGTGGTGGACCTGTGCACCCGCGACGCGCTGCGCGAGCTGGCCACCCCCGGCCTGCTGGCGGCGTTCGCGCCGATCGCGGTGGGCTTCGGCCTGGGCGTGGCCCCGCTGGCGGGCTTCCTGGGCGGGGCCATCGCCGCCGGCGTCCTCATGGCGGTGTTCCTGTCCAACTCCGGCGGGGCGTGGGACAACGCCAAGAAGCTCGTCGAGGACGGCCAGCACGGCGGCAAGGGCTCCGAGGCGCACGGCGCCACCGTCATCGGCGACACGGTGGGCGACCCGTTCAAGGACACCGCCGGCCCCTCGATCAACCCGCTCATCAAGGTGATGAACCTCGTGGCGCTGCTCGTGGCGCCCGCGGTGGTCTCCCTCAGCCTGGGCGAGGGGGAGAACCCGTGGCTGCGCTACGGCATCGCCGCGGTGGCCGCCGTCGTCATCGTCGCGGCGGTGGCCGTCAGCCGGAACCGGCGCGTGGACGCGACGGCCCCCACCACCGGCGTGGACGGCCCGCAGGGCCCGGACGTGCGCGAGGAGCAGGGGCTGGGCACCGGCCGCGCCTGAGCGCTGGCACCATCGGGGCGTGGACCCCCTGGAGCTGCTCTCCGGCCTGCGCGAGGACCTCGCCGGCGCCGGCTACACCGTGGACGGCGTGGGCGGCCTCGTCGGGGAGGTCGCCTCGGCGGCCCTGGACCGCGAGCAGCCGCTGCCGGCGCTGCGCGCCACGGCCGGCTCGCGCGAGCCGGCCGCGGTGCTGCTGCGCTGCTGCACCCTGGGTCGCGCGGTCACCCGCGCCGAGCTGGACGCGGCCCTGCCGCGCACCGGCACCGCCGGCGCGCAGGTCCTGGGCCTGGTGGCCGCGGCCGGCGAGGCGCCCGGCGACGAGGTGCGCCCGCTGGTGGACCTGCGCCCCTACGAGGTGGACGACGCGGCGGGCGCGGCCTCGTGGTGGCTGGTCAGCGACCTGGGCGAGCTGGCCACCGGCGAGCCGCTGCGCCCGGACCACGTCCTGGGCGTGGGCGGGGCCTCGCTGACGCTGGCCTCGGCGACGGTGCGCACCCCGGTGCAGCGCGTGCTCGACGTGGGCACCGGGTGCGGGGTGCAGGCGCTGCACGCCACCCGGCACGCGGCGCGGGTGGTGGCCACCGACACCTCCGAGCGGGCGCTGGACCTGGCGGCCGTCAACGCCGCCCTCAACGGCGCGCGCCTGGACCTGCGGCAGGGCTCGCTGCTGGAGCCGGTCGAGCCGGGCGAGCTGTTCGACCTGGTGGTCTCCAACCCGCCGTTCGTGATCACGCCGCGGCGGGCGGGGGTGCCGCAGTACGAGTACCGCGACGGCGGCATGCCCGGCGACTCGCTGGTGGCGCGGCTGGTGCGCGGGGTCGGCGACGTGCTGGCGCCCGGCGGGGTGGCGCAGCTGCTGGGCAACTGGGAGCTGCGCGAGGGCGAGCACTGGTCGCAGCGCCTGGAGGGCTGGCTGGAGGGCACCGGGCTGGACGCCTGGGTGGTGCAGCGCGAGGTGGCCGACCCGGCGCTGTACGCCGAGACGTGGATCCGCGACGGCGGGCAGAAGCCCGGGCCCGTCTTCGACGAGCTGTACGCGGCGTGGCTGGACGACTTCGCCGCCCGCGGCGTCACGGGCGTGGGCTTCGGCGTGGTCACGCTGCGCCGGCCCGCGCGCGCCGGCGCGCCGCTGCGCCGCTTCGAGGAGGTCCTGGCCGCGCTGAGCGACCCGCTGGGCGCGGTGTTCGCCGACGGCCTGGCCGCCCACGACGCCCTGGCGCTGCTGGACGACGAGGCGCTGGCGGGCACGGCGCTGCGCGTGGCTCCCGACGTCACCGACGAGCGCCACCACGCCCCCGGCGAGGCGGCCCCGCGCGTGCTGCTGCTGCGCCAGGGCGGCGGGCTGCGCCGCGCGGTGCAGGCCGACGGGGACCTGGCGGGCCTGGTGGGGGCGTGCGACGGGGAGCTGACGGTGGGGCAGATCGCCGCGGGCCTGGCGGTGCTGCTGGAGGAGGACGCCGCGGCCCTGCGCGCGCGCCTGCTGCCGCGGGTGCGCCGGCTGGTCGAGGACGGCCTGCTGCTGCTGCCCTGACACCCTCCCCGGGCCCTGCGCGGGCCCTGCGCGGGCCCTCCCCGCGCCGCGGGAGGCACGGGGCGCTCGACGCGCCGGTTGCACACCGCCGCGCGGCCCGTGCGACGCTGAGGGCGCCACCCGTGCGACAGTGCGGGGCGTGCGCGCGCCGGTCCCGGGCCGGGCGGCCGCGAGCCGGCGGCCGGGACGAGCGCGCCGAGGACGGACGTGGAGAGGCAGGACCAGTGGCGGGCAAGTCGAAGGCGGCGGGGACCGGTGACGGGCTGCGCCGTCTGGTGATCGTGGAGTCGGCCAGCAAGATCGACAAGATCGCCGGCTACCTCGGGCCCGGGTACCGCGTCGAGGCCAGCGCCGGGCACATCCGCGACCTCCCGCAGCCCTCGCAGCTGCCCGAGGACGTCAAGAAGGGCTCCTTCGGCAAGTTCGCCGTCGACGTCGACCACGGCTTCGAGCCGTACTACGTCGTCGACGCCGACAAGCGGAAGACCGTCGCCGAGCTCAAGCGCGCCCTGAAGGACTCCGACGAGCTCATCCTCGCCACCGACCGCGACCGCGAGGGCGAGGCGATCGCCTGGCACCTGGTGCAGGCGCTGGAGCCGCGGGTGCCCTACCGCCGGATGGTCTTCGGCGAGATCACCCGCGAGGCCATCCAGCAGGCCGTGCGGGAGATGCGCGACATCGACGACCGCCTCGTCGACGCCCAGGAGACCCGCCGCATCCTCGACCGCCTCTACGGCTACGAGCTGTCCCCGGTGCTGTGGCGCAAGGTCCGCGCGGGCCTGTCCGCCGGCCGCGTGCAGTCCGTGGCCACCCGGCTGTGCGTGGAGCGCGAGCGCGAGCGCATGGCCTTCCGCGCCGCCGGGTACGCCGACGTCACCGGCGACTTCGCCCCCGGGGGCGAGAACGCGTTCGGCGCGCGCCTGGTCGCCGTGGACGGCCGCCGCGTGGCCACCGGCCGCGACTTCGACGACTCCGGGCAGCTCAAGCCCGCCGCCGTGCGCGACGGCGTGGCCCACCTGGACCTGCCCGCCGCCGAGGCGCTGGCCCGCTCGCTGGACGCCGCCGCGTTCGCGGTGCGCAGCGTGGAGGAGAAGCCGTACAGCCGCCGCCCGGCGGCGCCGTTCATCACCTCCTCCCTGCAGCAGGAGGCCTCGCGCAAGCTGCGCCTGAACGCCCGGGCCACCATGCGCACCGCGCAGAGCCTGTACGAGCGCGGCTACATCACCTACATGCGCACCGACTCGATCCAGCTGTCCGCGCAGGCCCTGAACGCCGCGCGCAGCCAGGCGCGCGAGCTGTACGGGCCGGAGTACGTGCCGGGCTCCCCGCGCGTGTACGCCTCGAAGTCGAAGAACGCGCAGGAGGCCCACGAGGCGATCCGCCCCGCCGGGGAGGTCTTCCGCACCCCCGCGCAGGTGTCCGGGGAGCTGCGCGGGGACGAGTTCCGCCTGTACGACCTCATCTGGAAGCGCACCGTCGCCTCGCAGATGCACGACGCGCGCGGCACCACCGCCACCGTGCGCCTGGGCGCCACCTCCGCCGACGGCCGCGACGCCGAGTTCTCCGCCTCCGGCACGATCATCACCTTCCGCGGCTTCCTCGCCGCCTACGAGGAGGGCCGCGACGAGACCCGCGACGCCGGCCCGGAGGCCGCCGACGCCACCGACCGCCGGCTGCCGCCGGTGCGGGTGGGCCAGCCGCTGACCGCGCGCGACCTGAGCGCCGACGGGCACGTGACCTCCCCGCCGCCGCGCTACACCGAGGCCACCCTGGTGAAGACGCTGGAGGAGAAGGGCATCGGGCGCCCCTCCACGTTCGCCTCGATCATCTCCACGATCGTCGACCGCGGCTACGTGCGCTACAAGGGCTCCGCGCTGGTGCCCACCTGGCTGGCGTTCGCCGTCACGCGCCTGCTGGAGGAGCACTTCCCCACGCTCGTCGACTACGACTTCACCGCCTCCATGGAGAACGACCTCGACGCGATCAGCCGCGGCGAGGCCGAGCGGGTCGACTGGCTGACGCGCTTCTACTTCGGCGCCGACGGCCCCGGCGGCGACGGCGCCGCGGTGCCGGCGATGGAGGGCATCAAGGGCCTGGCCGACGACCTCGGCAAGATCGACGCCCGCGAGATCTCCACCGTCCCCATCGGCGAGGGCATCGTGCTGCGGGTGGGCCGCTACGGCCCCTACCTGGAGGGCCCGGACGAGGGGACCGGCGAGCTGCTCAAGGCGTCCGTGCCCGACGACGTCGCGCCCGACGAGATGACCGTGGAGAAGGCGCGCGAGCTGCTGACCACGCAGTCCGACGGCGACCGCGTCCTGGGCCAGGACCCCGCCACCGGCCGCACGGTCGTGGCGCGCACCGGCCGCTACGGCCCCTACGTCACCGAGCTCGTCGAGGACGACGCCCCCGCCGCGGCCGGGGCCGCGGACGGCGCGCCCAAGAAGCGCGCCGCGAAGAAGACCGCCAAGGCCAAGCCGCGCACCAGCTCCCTGTTCAAGGACATGTCCGTGGAGACGGTCACCCTGGAGCAGGCCCTGCAGCTGCTGTCGCTGCCGCGCGTGGTGGGCGCCGACCCGGAGTCCGGCGAGGAGATCACCGCGCAGAACGGCCGCTACGGCCCGTACCTGAAGAAGGGCACCGACTCGCGCTCCCTGGCCTCCGAGGAGCAGCTGCTGACCATCACGCTGCCCGAGGCGCTGGCCGTGTACGCCCAGCCCAAGACCCGCCGCGGGCAGGTCGCCAAGCCGCCGCTGAAGGAGCTGGGCCCGGACCCGGACTCGGGCCAGCCCATGGTCGTCAAGGACGGCCGCTTCGGCCCCTACGTCACCGACGGCACGACCAACGCCACCCTGCGCAAGGACGACGACCCGGAGACCCTCACGCCCGAGCGCGGCGCCGAGCTGCTGGCCGAGAAGCGCGCCAAGGGCCCGGCCCCGAAGAAGGCCGCGGCCCGCAAGACCGCGACGAAGAAGACGGCCGCCCCGGCCGCCAAGAAGACCGCGGCCAAGAAGACGGCCGCGAAGAAGACGGCCGCCAAGGCCTCCGCGGCCGCCGTCGACTGACGCCCGGCGCCCGCCCGCGGGGAGGACCCGCGGGCGGGCGCCACCCGCCCTGCGGCGGACGCGGGCAGGTCCCCGCGGCGGAGACGGGCAGCGCCGTGCGGCGGACGGGGGACGTCACCGCCGCCACCTACCCTGGGCCTGTGAGCGACACCGCGGCGGCCCCCGACCACGACGTGCGGGCGCTGCTGCGCGGCAACGCCGACTTCCGCCGCATGTGGCTGTCGCTGACGCTCTCCAGCTTCGGCGACTGGCTGGGGATGCTCGCCAAGCTGGGCACCGCCGCCGGCCTGTCCCAGCTCGCCGGCAGCACCGCCACCCAGGCCAGCGTGGCCGTCTCCACGGTGCTGGTGCTGCAGCTGGCGCCCGCCGCGCTGCTGGGGCCGCTGGCCGGGGCGCTGGCCGACCGGCTGGACCGGCGCCTGACGATGGTCGTCGGCGACCTGCTGCGCTTCGCGCTGTTCGCCTCCATCCCGCTCGTCGGCAGCCTGACGTGGCTGTACGTCGCCACGCTGCTCATCGAGCTGGTCACCCTCTTCTGGGGCCCGGCCAAGGACGCCACCGTCCCCAACCTCGTGCCGCCGCGGCAGCTGGAGGCCGCCAACCAGGTCAGCCTCGTGGCCACCTACGGCACCGCGCCCCTGGCCGGCGTGGCGTTCATCGCCCTGACGCTGCTGACCGGCGTGCTGGACAACGTCCTGCCCTTCCTGGCGGGCACGCAGTCCTCGCTGGCGATGTACGTCAACGCCCTGACGTTCCTCGTGGCCGCCGGGGTGATCTGGCGCCTGGACGTCCCCCCGCGCCGGCGCGCCCCGCGCACCGCCGGGCTGGCGCCCACGCTGTGGCGCGACGTCGTGGAGGGCTGGCGGTTCGTGGGCAGCTCGGTGCTGCTGCGCGGGCTGGTGGGCGGCATGCTCGTCGCCTTCGCCGCCGGCGGCGTGGTCATCGGCCTCGGGCGCGCCTTCGTCACCGGCCTGGGCGCCGGCGACCCCGGCTTCGGGGTGGTCGTCATGGCCGTCTTCGCGGGCGTGGCCCTGGGGGTGTGGCAGGGCCCGCGGTGGCTGTCCGGGCTCTCGCGCCGGCGCACCTTCGGGGTGGCGCTGACGGCCGCCGGCGCCTCCCTGGTGCTGGTCTCCCTCAGCGGCGACATCGTGCTGGCGGCGCTGTTCGTGGTGGCCCTGGGGCTGTCCACGGGCCTGGCGTACGTCTCGGCGTACACGCTGCTCGGCGAGGTCGACGACGACGTGCGCGGGCGCACGTTCTCCTTCGTGGGCGCCAGCACCCGCGTCGTCATCGTCCTGGTGATGCTCGTGGCGCCGTGGCTGGCGCAGCTGCTGGGCGACCGCACCCTGGAGGCCACGCCGTCGTGGGCGAAGACCCTCAGCGGCTCGGCGCTGACGATGCTGCTGGCCGGGGTGGTCACGGCGGTCGCCGGCGTGGTCGCCTACCGGTACGTCGACGACCGCCGCGGCACGAGCCTGTGGGCGGACCTCGTGGCCGCCTGGCGCGGGCGCGCCGGGACCGCCGCGGCCGGCGCCGGGTCCACCGGCGCCTCCACCCCCGGGTCCACCGGGTCCACCGCCTCCACCGCCGCGCCCGTGGTCGTGCCCGCGCCCGGCGCCGCGCCCCGCGGGAGCGCGCCGGGGCTGTTCGTGGCGCTGGAGGGCGGCGACGGCTCGGGCAAGTCCACCCAGTCGCGGCTGCTGGCGGCGTGGCTGCGCGAGCGCGGCCACGAGGTCGTCACCACCCGCGAGCCCGGCGGCACCAGCACCGGCGCCGCGCTGCGCGAGGTGCTCCTGGCCCGCCGCGACGGCGCCGGGGGCGCCGCGCAGCTCGACGCGCGCGCCGAGGCCCTGCTCTTCGCCGCCGACCGCGCCCAGCACGTCGCCGAGGTGGTGCGCCCGGCGCTGCGCCGCGGCGCCGTGGTCGTCACCGACCGCTACGTGGACTCCTCCCTGGCCTACCAGGGCGCCGGGCGCGCCCTGCCCGCCGAGCAGGTGGAGCAGCTGTCGGCGTGGGCCACCGGCGAGCTGCTGCCGGACCTGACCGTCGTGCTCGACGTGGACCCGGCCACCGCCGCGGTGCGCCGCGGCCGCGACCCGCAGCGCGCCGGGGAGGACCGCCTGGAGGCGGAGTCGCAGGCCTTCCACGCCCGGGTGCGCGAGCAGTTCCTGCGCCTGGCCGCGCGCGAACCCGCCCGCTACCTCGTCGTCGACGCCACCGCCTCGCCCGCGGCCGTGCACGAGCGGGTGCGCGAGGCGCTGCGGCCGCTGCTGGCCGCGCGCGCCGGCGCCCGCGCCGCTGAGGACCCCGCCGGGGAGCGGGAGCCGGGCCGGGAGCAGGTGCCGGCCCGGTGAGCGTGTGGGACGAGGTCGTCGGCCAGGAGCCGGCGGTGCGGGTGCTGGCCCGCGCCGCGCGCGCCGCCCGCGGCGGGCCCGGCGCGGCCGGCATGACGCACGCCTGGCTGCTCACCGGCCCGCCCGGCTCGGGGCGCTCGGTGGCCGCGCGCGCCTTCGCCGCCGCGCTGGCCTGCGAGGACCCCGCCGAGGCGGGTTGCGGGCGCTGCACCGGCTGCCGCACCGCGCTGGCCGGCTCCCACGCCGACGTCACCGTCTTCGCCACCGAGCACATGCAGATCCGCCGCGAGGACGTCGAGCCGCTCATCCAGACCGCTCAGCGCCGCCCGTCCGTGGCGCGCTGGCGCGTCGTCGTCGTGGAGGACGCCGACCGCCTCAACGCCACCTCGGGCAACACGCTGCTGAAGACCATCGAGGAGCCGCCCCCGGCGACGGTGTGGCTGCTGTGCGCGCCCGGCGCCGACGACGTGCTGCCCACGATCCGCTCGCGCACCCGGCACGTGCCGCTGCGCGTGCCGCCCGCCGACGCCGTCGCCGACCTGCTGGTGCGCCGCGACGGCGTGGACCCGGTGATGGCCGCCTTCGCCGCGCGCGCCGCGCAGAGCCACGTCGGCCTGGCCCGCCGCCTGGCCCGCGACGAGGGCGCGCGCCTGCGCCGCCGGGAGGTGCTGCGCCTGCCGCAGCGCGTCGCCGGCGTCGGCGACGCCGTCGTGGCCGCCGGGGAGCTGGTGGACGTGGCCGCGGAGGAGGCCGGCGCCTCCACCGCCCAGCGCGACGCCGCCGAGCGCGCCGAGCTGCTGCGCGCGCTGGGCGCCGAGGGCTCCGCGACCGTGCCGCCCGCGGTGCGCGCGCAGGTGCGCCAGCTGGAGGAGGACCAGAAGCGCCGGGCCCGCCGGCACCAGACGGACGTGCTGGACCGCGCGCTGGTGGACCTGCTGGGGCTGCTGCGCGACGTGCTCGTCGTCCAGCTCGGCGCCCCGGTGGACCTGGTGAACACCGACGTGGCCGGCGAGGTGCGCGACCTGGCGGCGGCCTCCACGCCGGAGGAGACGCTGCGCCGCGCGGACGCGGTCTCGCTGGCGCGCGAGCGCCTCGGGCAGAACGTCGCGCCGCTGCTGGCGGTGGAGGCCCTGGCGCTGAGCCTGCGCCCGCGCGGCGGCGCGGCCCGCTGAGGGCACGTCTGCGGGCACGCCGCGCGCCCGTCTGCGGGCACGCCGCGCGCCCGTCTGCGACGCTGGGAGCACCATGCGCCGCCCCGTCCCCGCCCTCGCGACCGCCGCCGCCGCGCTCCTGCTGGGCGGGTGCTCCCTGCTGACGGGCGGCGCGCCGGACCCGGTGCCCGTCGGCACGGCCGCCCCGGCCGCCTCCGAGCCGGCCGCCCGCGCGGACCTGGCGGCCTTCTACGGCCAGCGCCCCGAGTGGGTGGACTGCAGCGGCGGGTTCCAGTGCGCGCGGCTGACGGTGCCGGTGGACCACGCCGACCCCGCCGGCGCCACGACGTCGCTGGCGCTGGTGCGGCTGCCCACCTCCGCCACCGGCGCGGACCGGCTCGGCTCGATCGTGCTGAACCCCGGCGGGCCGGGCGGCTCGGGCGTGGAGTACGCCCGCGCCGCGGCGAGCGTGCTCAGCGAGGACGTGCGCGAGCACTTCGACGTCGTCGGCTTCGACCCGCGCGGCGTGGGCGGCTCGGACCCGCTGCGCTGCCTGGACGCCGCCGGCGTCGACGAGCTGGTGGCCGCGGACGCCACCCCCGACGACGCGGCGGAGGTGCGCCGGCTGCGGGCGCTGACCTCCGGGCTGGGCCGCGGCTGCGCCGCCTCCGGCGAGCTGGCCGCCCACGTGGACAGCCGCACCGTCGTGCAGGACCTGGACGTGCTGCGCGCCGCCCTGGGCGACGACAAGCTCACCTACCTCGGCAAGTCCTACGGCACCTACCTCGGCGCCCTGTACGCCGAGCGCTTCCCGCACCGCGTCGGGCGCCTCGTCCTGGACGGGGCGATCGACCCGGCCCTGAGCGACGAGCAGGTCGCCGCCGGGCAGGCCGGCGGCTTCGAGGTGGCGCTGCGCGCGTACGTGCAGGGCTGCGGGCAGGAGGACGACTGCCCGCTGCCGGCCGACCCCGACGCGGCGGTGGCGCGGGTGCGGGCCCTGCTGGAGGGCCTGGACGCGCAGCCGCTGCCCACCGCCTCGGGCCGCCCGCTCACCCAGGGCCTGGGGTACTACGCGCTGGCGCAGCCGCTGTACGCGCCCTCGCTGTGGCCGCGGCTGACCGCGGCGCTGCGCTCGGCGCTGGCCGGGGACGGCACCGGCCTGCTGGCGCTGGCCGACGCCTACGCCCACCGCCGCCCCGACGGCACCTACGCGGACAACGCCGTGCAGGCGCTGCCCGCGGTGAACTGCCTGGACCGCACCGAGGCGCGCACCGCCGAGGAGGTGGCGGCGTCGGTGCCGCGCTACGAGGCGGCCTCGCCGACCTTCGGCGCGTTCCTCGCCTGGAGCGCCCTGACGTGCGTGGACTGGCCGATACCGCCGGTGGGGCGGGCGGCGCCGGTGCGCGCGGCGGGCGCCGCGCCGGTCCTGGTGGTCGGCACCACCCGCGACCCGGCCACCCCCTACGAGTGGGCCCGCGGCCTGGCCGGCCAGCTGGAGCCGGGTCACCTGCTCACCCACGACGGCGACGGGCACACCGCCTACCGGATGGGCAGCTCCTGCGTGGACGACGCGGTGGACGCCTACCTGCTGGCCGGGCACCTGCCCGAGCCGGACGTGCGCTGCTGAGGGCCCACCGGCGGGGCGCCGGTGCGGTCGAGCGCGGCCGTGACGTCCTGTAAGCTCATGACCCGTGCCCGCAGGGGCACGTGCCGCCTTAGCTCAGTCGGCCAGAGCGACGCACTCGTAATGCGTAGGTCCGGGGTTCGATTCCCCGAGGCGGCTCACCCGGAGCCCCGCAGGTCACCGACCTGCGGGGCTCTTCCGCGTCCCCCCTCAGGCGGCCCCGTACGCGGTGAACGCCAGGCCGGCCGCGAACGCGGCGGGGGAGCTGGTGTCCACGGCGGCGCGGGCGGCGTGCAGCGCCTCGGCGGTGGTGGCGCCGGCCACCAGCTCCTCGTGCACCGCGCACACCAGCGGCACCACCGCCGCGTCGGCGACCTGCACGCAGCTGGCCAGCAGGCCGGCGCTGCCGCGGGCGAACAGCGCGCCGACGAAGCCGATCAGCTCGTCGCCGTCGTAGGCGGTGCCCGTGCCGGAGTCGCACGCGGAGAGCACCACCCGGTGCGGTGCGGTGCGCTGGCCGTCCAGCTCGTGCAGGGTCAGCTCCCCGGCGCTCAGCAGGAACGAGGAGAAGGTCGGGTTGTCCGCGCGCAGCCGGCCGTGGCAGGCCAGGTGCGCCAGCCGCGCCCGCCCCAGCGCCGCGAGCACGGCGCCGACCGTGCTGGTGGGCGGGGTGAGCACCTCGCTGCCGGGGTGCAGGCGGGCCAGGGCGGTCACCTCCGCGGCGGCGCCCGGCAGGTCCGGGCCGGCCACGAGGACGACGCGGCCGTCGGGGGCCGGGGCGCGGGCCGTGCGCAGCCAGGAGGCGGCCGAGGGGGCCAGGGCCACCACGCCCGCGTGCAGCGCCGTCCACGGCAGGTTCCACGTCCTGGCCGTGGGCACCAGGACCAGCGGGGCGTCCACCGGGACGCCCAGCGGCGCCACCAGCAGCTCGTGCAGCCGCCGGCGGGCGCGCTCGGCGGTGGCGCGCAGGACGTCGTCGAGGCGGCGGTAGCGCTGCTCGGCGCGACGGCGGTGGTCCTCGGCCCAGTCGCTCAGCAGGTCGAGGACGTGCGTCTCCAGGTGCACCGGGCGGCGCTGGGCGTCGCGGCTGCGGCTGACCAGACCGGCGTCGGCCAGCACGCCCACGTGCTTGGAGACCGCCTGCAGGCTGATGCCGTAGGGCTCGGCGAGCTCGCCGACGGTGGCGTCGCCCTCGGCCAGCCGCGCGACCATGTCGCGGCGGGTGGGGTCCGCCAGCGCTGCGAACACGCGCGAGAGCGGGTCCGGGGCCAGGTGCTCACCTCCTCGTGCGCGCCCTCGGCCTCCACGTCCGGTGCTCGGCCGGAGGGTTCACCACGAGGGTCCACCGGGGGCGCCGCGTTGTCAACCAGGAAGTTGAGGAAGCTTCCCCGCCGGCCGCGGGTGCCCGCGGCCGGCGGGTTCGACCACCTCCCGGCGTGTTCTGCTACCTCCCGGCGGGCGCGGTGACCGGCGCGCGGTGGCCCGACCGCGGCGCGGGCGCCCCGAGGCGGCCGCGGGTGAGGACCAGGAGCACCGCGGTGGCCGCCGTGGTCGCGACCAGCTGCACGACCAGGGTGTCGACGTCGCCGTCGAGGCGGGGGAACACCGCCGGCCACAGCAGGGTGTAGGTGCTGTTCACGCCCGCGTGCAGCAGCATCACCAGCGGCACGCTCTGCCCGGTGCGGTTGAACACCCACGTCATCACCAGGCTCAGCGGCACGCAGGAGGCGATGAAGAGCACCGGCTGCACCCAGGTGGTGCCCGGCCAGCCGCCCCAGCTCGTGAGGAACAGCGGCAGGTGCCAGCCGCCCCACAGCAGGCCGAGCAGCACCGTCCCGGTCACGGCGCCGAGGCGGTCCTGCAGGCGCGGCAGCGCGAAGTCGCGCCAGCCCGGTTCCTCCGCCAGCGCCGTGGTGACGACCTGGACCGCCAGCATCGGCACGTAGGCCAGCAGGAGCACCGCACCGGGTGCGCGCACCTCCTCCCACGCCGCGGGCAGCACGAACGTGGTGGCCAGGATCGAGACCGGCACCACGAGCGCGACGCCGGCGTACCAGCGCCAGCCCACCCGGAAGCGCAGCAGGCGCCCGCGCCAGGCGCGCAGGCCCGCCCCGCCCTCCACCAGGGCGGTGACGGCGAACGCCGCGGTGACCGGTCCCAGGTAGGCGCCGGGCAGCACGCCGAGCAGCTGGGAGGTGCCGAGCAGGCTCGGGAAGGTGAACGGCAGGACGTCCAGCCCGTCGCCGGAGAGCAGGTAGGGGATCCACGCCACCCAGCTCAGGGCGTAGGCCAGCGCGAAGAAGGCGGTCAGCGGCCGGCGGGCGACGGCGCCGCGCACGCCGGGCGTGCCGGGTGCGCGGAGGGGAGGCGTGTGCCCCGCGGGTGCGGGCGTGCGCATGGCGGGCCCTTCCTGGGTCGGGCGCCCGCGGGGTGCGGTGCGCCGGTGCCCAGCAGTCCACCGCGCACGGCGCGGCACGTCATTGACGCGGGCACCCGCAGCGCGGTGGTGCCTGCGCTACCGCGGGGTTCAGCGGACGTCGGCGGTGCGCAGGTAGCGCAGGACCGCGCTGACCCTCCGGTCGGCCTCGTCGCTGGGGGCGAGGTCGAGCTTGGCGAAGATGCTGCGGATGTGCTTGTGCACCGCGCCCTCGGTGACGACCAGGCGGGCGGCGATCGCGGTGTTGCCCAGCCCCTCGGCCATCAACCCCAGCACCTCGTGCTCGCGGGCGGAGAGCCGTTCCAGCCCGGCGTCGGGGCGGGTGCGCGTCAGCAGCTGCGCGACCACCTCGGGGTCGACGGCGGTGCCGCCGCCGGCGACGCGGTGCAGGGCGTCGAGGAACTCCTCCACGTGCCCGACGCGCTCCTTGAGCAGGTAACCCACCCGGTGCGCGCCGCCGCCGAGCAGTTCGGTGGCGAAGGCCTGCTCGACGTAGGCCGACAGCACCAGCACCGCCAGCCCCGGCCGCCGGCGCCGGGCCTCCACCGCGGCGCGGACCCCCTCGTCGGTGTGCGTCGGCGGCATCCGCACGTCGACGATCGCCACGTCGGGTTCCAGCTCGTCGACCGCGGCGAGCAGGCCCGCGGGGTCGCCGGTGGTGGCCACCACCTCCAGCCCCTCGGCGCGCAGCAGCAGGGCCAGCCCCTCGCGCAGCAGCGCGTCGTCCTCGGCGATCACGATCCGCACGGCCAGCGCACCCCTTCCCCGACCCGCCCGCCGATCGGGCCGGTCGGCGCCAGTGTGCTCCCGCGACCGCGCCCGCGGCGCGCCAC